>PIVW01000710.1 GCA_003353825.1 Chloroflexota bacterium | reverse complement strand
TACAACCACATAACAGATGACCCGTATCTTTTCAATATTCTGGGGCACTCGCCGAATGAATTCGGGCCCTGAGGGCGAGGTTCTACGAGCCTATGCCGAACGTCCACCTTCGTGGACGGGTTAGTTCCCCCCAAGTTATTGAGAAGATACCCAGCACACATCAAAAGACACGGACTTTGGTGCTGAAACATCGTTCATGAGGCCGACTTTAGCGAAGAATCTGGCGATTCACGTGCCGCAAGATCTTTCACTGGTGTTTCGTGATCATGTGAGTTGTGTGCTTGACCCGTTCAGAGCCTGCCCTGAGGAACTCGAAGGGGTGACACAATAGAAAAGTGTCCGGTAATGAAAACTAGCTTTGATAACGATATTAGCGCTGTATCAGCGGCAACCACACGGGGAAATTGGGCGGTGTTGGTGTGAAGCTAGGCGTACGAGTGGGCGACGGTGTCGCTGTTGGCGTAAAAGTGGCGGTAGGGGTAGGCGTTGGCATCCATTCGCAATCGGGATTGACCGTGAGATCGTAAAGCACAGGTGTAGCTCCTGCTTCTGTGCCGGTGAAGAGAACTTCTATGTGCAAATAACGACCGGATGCCATGTTTGTGATTGGCGTACCATTACCTATCGAAGTCCAAGCATGATTGGCAAGTTCAACTCGACTGTTCGCGCTTCTCGCTCGCACCGTTATGCTCGTGTCAGGCGGGACGCTTTCCGTCCAGGCGACCGTATCCCAGGTCGTATCCGCTTGACCGCTATCATGGATTAATATCCATTTCCCTTGAGGGGGCGAACTCAGAACTACCGACCCGGTCATGTCGCTGTAATTATAGGGTTGTGCGTTGCTGCCCAAAAAGACAGTCAAATCCACACTGTTGGTGGCGGGATCGATGCGCATAGCATTATCGGAGTCGTAGTTGGTGACCCACACTTTGCCTGCCGCGTCGACTGCCACCCCTGTCGGTGTGCCACCCACGGGAATGGTTGGATATGCCATTCCATTGTAAACCAATGAGAAGGACGGACAAAGCCAAGGCGCTTGACTGTGTATTTACTTACATTTCAAGGGCTGGGAAATTGACAGTGGGAGGCAAGGATTGTAAGATATACTAACGTTTTTTGACTGCGATTTTCCTCTACTACCCCTGTTTTTCGACACACTCGCAGGGAATGGAGAGCAAATACAATGTATGCGGTTGTATGTTCCTTTGTGATCATCACGTACAGCAGGCATGTTCCTAACCTTGTTGCCTTGGTCCAGCTTCGTACGAAGTGTGGGGCGACTTAGCAAACGGCAATTTCCCCCAGGTCCGGATGTGATATTGCGCACACACGAATCGAATAGTCGTTCAGGGAAGCGGAATTCGACAGCGACCCTTCGCTCCGTTCTATTGAGGCTGGCTAATGACTACGAAACTCCCTGAGGCCTTTGGCAAATACATTGATCTAGAATTCGTGGGCGAGGGGGGCTTCGGCGCCGTTTATCGCGCCCGCGATGAGGACCTGGTTTGGCTTATATCATTGGAGGTTTTGCGAAAGGATACGTCAGACATGGCATGTATTGATGTGTAGCCATTCGTTTGCGATTCCGTATCTTCTCAATATTCCGGGGCACTCGCCGAATGAATTCGGGCTCTGGGGGCGAGGTTCTACGAACCTACGCCGAACGTCCACCTTCGTGGACGGCTTAGTTCTCCCAAGTTATTGAGAAGATACGCGATTCCTACCAACGAGCAAACGCGCTTATTGCCATTCATCAACCGAAAGTCACCTGGTCTCAACAATCATGACATCCACTCCCCATACTCAATATTGTCCCACCTGCAATAAACTGAATAGAGACGATGCATCCTTCTGTGAGGACTGTGGAACCGGTCTTCTAAAGAGCAGTTCAAGCGAACGAGATGAGAAAATCATGCCTAATGACAACCCAGATGCCAAACGATCGACCGGCCGCAAAGTAGACGTCACTGATAGAAGTCAGAAGCAAGATGGTGGTGACGGTACAAACGTACAAGTAGGGTCGGGTAACGTGACAATGCAGTACGGTACTCTAACGGATTCAAACAAGACTTTGTTGGCTTTGTTTTCAGTGTTAGTAGCCATTGTCGCCATCGTTGCTGTTGTCATCGTTGCTCTGAGTAATCGCAATCCATCCGCAGACGTGATACCGGAGACTGTCACGAGTGTTGATGAAACCTCTAATCCCGACAATGGTAATAACTCTGCTGGAATAACTAGCACGCCTGACCACGACGAAGAAGAAGGTGATGTTCCGGCAGAAAAAGCAGAAGTTGATCCAGGATCTAGCGAAACGGCGACTCAAACTCGGACGCCAAGCGTTACTCCCACGTCTAGCGCTACCCCTACGCAAACACCGAGTCCAAGCAATACCCCAACTCTCTCGCCGACGACTACATCTACTACCACCCCCTTACCGACAACTACACCTAGGTAGTGGTTATATATTAACTGATAGGACACCATTCTGTGTTGTAATAGTGGAGGTATAATAGGAGTACCGCCTCATGGAAGCTATCAGATTTAGAAAATGACAGTGTTTTTCGCAC
>PIVW01001451.1 GCA_003353825.1 Chloroflexota bacterium | reverse complement strand
GGAACGGCAATTGTGTCGCCAGCCCGTCATCAGATACACAGGCCGGTCGTGATGCGCTAGCGCGGGATCCCAACACCCCGGGAAGTCTCGGAATCGCTATTAGTGAAGCAATTGAGGCTGCTGTCACCGATCCCTCCGGCACTACTAAATACTCCCTGGGAAGTGTTCTGAACCATGTCATGCTGCACCAGACCATCATCGGCCTTGAAGCCAAGAAACAGTTTGAGAAGATCGGCGAATATCCTGACATCGTCATCGGCTGTGCGGGTGGTGGTAGTAATTTTGCGGGCATTGCTTTCCCATTTGTTTATGACAAGATTAACGGCAAGCAAGTGGAGATCTATCCGGTCGAACCAGCTGCCTGCCCAACCCTGACAAAGGCACCCTTTGTATATGATCATGGGGATACCCAAAGATATACGCCATTGCTGCCCATGCATAGTCTGGGTCATGCTTTTGTGCCACCACCGTTTCATGCCGGTGGTCTGAGATATCACGGTATGGCACCAACGGTCAGCCAGCTTGTAGCGGAAGGACTGATTGCGCCTAAATCTGTCACACAGCTGGAAGCATACAAGGCGGGGGTCTTATTAGCCCGGACAGAGGGAACCATTCCGGCTCC
>PIVW01001450.1 GCA_003353825.1 Chloroflexota bacterium | reverse complement strand
TAGCACCGGCTCACCTATATTGGCTTCGAAGATCTCAGGCTGCATGCCCCACCCACGCAATTTAACATATTGGAGAGTTACCATGAATGAGCAAGAAGTGATCGGCTACAGTGTTTATGTGGGTATTGATTGGGCGGATAAGAAACACGATGTTTGTATTTGCCCGAGAGATTCCGATACACGAGAGTTCGATGTTATTTGCCACCGTGCTGAAGCGATTGATGACTGGGTGAAAGACCTGCACCAGCGGTACGGTGGTCGCATTGCTATTGCGGTAGAACTGAGTAAAGGGCCGATTGTCTCGGCCTTGCAGAAGTATGATTTTATCGACCTCTTTCCGGTTAACCCGAGCACGTTGGCCAAGTATCGGGAGGCGTTTCAGCCGAGTAAGGCCAAGGACGATCCGACCGATGCGGCGATTGCAGTGGATATGCTGCTGCGCCATCCAGAGCACTTCAAGGTGCTCAAGCCCCAGAGCACTGAGATGCGTGCTCTGGCGACGATGGTGGAACAGCGCAGGCGCCTGGTCAACGACCAGGGCCGGATCACCAATCGGCTGCGCAGTGCGCTGAAACAGTACTATCCGCAAGTGCTGGAATGGTTTGAGCACATTGATACGCCC
>PIVW01001449.1 GCA_003353825.1 Chloroflexota bacterium | reverse complement strand
TTACGCAGAAGGTAGTGTCAGGCGGTGGAATCCCGCGACCGAACCGCACGTCATTATATGCTACCCGTCATTGAGGGGAATTGACGAGCATGTGATGGATACGTTGGGGGCAGGTGCTGGGTGGGGGTTGTGGTTGGATGAGGCGATGAAGCTCAGTCACTTCAGCGCCGAATTCGGTGTGATGAACATCCAATCCATGCTGGCGTGCGAAACGCGGCTAACGTCGCTGCTTCGCGTCGCCCCGTGGTGTGTCATGTTGCAGTACAACATGCACATGGATACCCCCGCTTGGATTATGAACCGGTTGGACGTATCCGTGGAGGCGGGTGTGCAACAGGGCTTACTCGAAACAATCCGAGTAAGCGAAGAGTTGCTGTGGTCTGGTCGTACATTTTTGTGCACCAGTGTTCGAAGTTGGAGACAACTTCGAGTCCCAGAATGGGACACTACCCAACAAGTAAGTGACCTACCACAAAGTATGCAATTAGATGAATCTGTTAGATGCTAGATGCCATCGCCCGGCAAAATGTGTGATTCATCGTTGTGAGTAAACTTGTAGCGATAAAGTACTAGCAAGCCTGTACCCCAGGATACAATTCGCGCAGGCGCCTGAAACTCTGTAC
>PIVW01001448.1 GCA_003353825.1 Chloroflexota bacterium | reverse complement strand
GGAACCCCGTAGAAAGGTCGAACCGCATCTGATGGCCGAAGATGGACAAGGTCCCGGTGCCTGTCCGATCACCCTTCAAAGCCCCTTTATCGCGCGCCCGGCGCATGAGATCGAGATATTGCTGCATTATCCATGGCCGTTCTGTTATGGTCGCATCCAACCTCGCGAGGTTCATCATAGCCCAAATCCCTGGCGATTCTAAAATGGTGTCTTGAGCCGGGTGGCAATCCCTTACAGCACAGAGCGGATACGTTCGACACTAACCCCTGCTTTTCTAAGGGCTTTTAGACTTTCATCGCCAGCACTTTTGGAAAGTTTGCGCCCCATTCCATCAGCGATAAGATGGTGGTGGAAATAGATAGGTTCGCGAAGATCAAGCAAGACCTGCAAAATGCGGTGAATGTGGGTGGATGCGAACAAATCATGGCCTCTGGTGATGTGCGTGACCCCTTGCAGGTCATCATCGACAACAACTGCAAGATGATAGCTGATGCCTATATCTTTGCGACCGATTACCACATCGCCCCAGCTTTCCGGCACAACCGGCAACACCCCGCTCTGCCCGTCCGGCCCGGCGCCGATTTCCTGAAAAGTAGGCCGGCGTCCAAGTTTTCCCTCCCAGAG
>PIVW01000179.1 GCA_003353825.1 Chloroflexota bacterium | reverse complement strand
CAAGCGAGGTCAACTGTCATCTGGAAATGGTCGACGAAGTCAGTGATACGTTTCATAAACTGAGTGCGCCGGGTATGGTTTTCAGGCCCATTGTCCTGGTTGACGAGCAAGGTTTTGACTAGTGGGAAGCGTTGTTGTTGGCTGATCCAGAAATCATGCAGACAATCAACGATGAAATCACTGGTCACCTTGGAAATGGATTGAGTCCCCTGATTGCAAGGTCACTCTCATTGGCGTGACGGTTGAAAATGTACTTTTAAGGTTTTACCGTCAGCGAAGTCTTGTATGGCGGAAGGAAATTCATTGAGTGGCAGTGTGTGGCTTATCAGTGGTGTGACGCCGATAACGCCTTGGGCCAGCCATTCGATAGCAGGCTGGAATGTGTAGCAGAGAGCGAAGCTGCCGATAATCGTCCAATCATGAAGGAATATGTCGTATGGTTTGAGCTTGACGGTAGCATGTTTAGGCGTGACGCCAAACTGAAGATACTGTCCGCGGGGTTTTAGATAGTCAAAAGCTTGTTCGACCACTTGAGGCACGCCTGTGGCGTCCACGACGACCGCAAAGCCATAGGGGGCGAGTTCACGCAATAATTCGGTCTGGTTGGCTCCGGCCATTACTGCAGCGGTAGCCCCCAGTTCGCTGGCTAAAGCCAATCGCTCGGGTTGTTTTTCCACTACGACCACCTTCGATGCCCCACTATGCTGTAAAGCCTGTACCAGCACCAATCCCATCGGCCCTGCTCCAAAGATCAGCACTTCATCTCCCGGCCAGATTCGTAAGCGATTCAGGGCGTGAACCACACAGGAGAGCGGCTCTACGAAGGCTGCCTGAGCATCACTCAGATGTTCGGGAAGAGGGTAACAAGCTTGGGCTGGCACCGCAACGTACTCAGCAAATGCGCCTGGTCGAGTAATGCCTACACCCTCCCAGTTAAGACAGTGGTTGTTCTGCTGATTGCGGCAGAAATAGCATCGACCACAATACAAATTGGGATCGACAGCCACCCGTTGACCCAAGGGTAGATCAGTGACCTCTCGCCCTACTTCGACGACGATACCGCCGAACTCATGTCCCGGGGTGATCGGGAACTCTGACATGTACTCGTTACGGTAGATATGTAGATCTGTGCCGCAGAGTCCACTGGTCGCTACCTGGACGACGACTTCGTCTGGTTTGCAGGCGGGATCGGGAACATACTCTACGACAACGGTTTCCGGTGTAGGAAAGACTACGGCGCGCATTGGGCATTACTCCAGGTTGGTGTGTCGGTTACGTAGATCCAGGGAACTCTGGCCCAGTGCCTGTTGCAGGCGAGGGATCATGGCATCGAAGAGTATCCAGAGGGACTGTTCGAAAGCAGAACCCATGGCCTGGGTAGAGCAGCTGGCTTCTACCTCCGCCATGGTCTGGGCAGGGAGTGTTACTAACAGGTCGGCCTGTTGCGGCAGTGGCGCCAGGGGCTGGGCCGTGAGCATGACAATGCGGCTGCCCGCCTTGCGTGCAACACCGGTCAGTGCCTCCACCGTAGAGAGGTAACCCGGCCCGCAACTGACCGCAAACAGGTCACCGGATCCCACCGGCGGGGTCGTCATATCTCCGACAACCGCCACATCGAGCCCCAGATGCATCAAGCGCATGGCGAAACTACGCATCACAAGCCCTTCCCGACCCAGGCCATAGACGACAATGTGGCGGGCCTTCATAATCTCGTGCAGGAATGCGTCTACCTCGGTCTCATCCACCTGGCTCAACACGCGCTCCATTTCCTCCAGTATCTGGCGTGCAGTCTCGTAGGTCGTCATGGGCATACCTCCTTTACCACGAGCAGTAGCCTCCGTCGATGACCATATCATGGCCGGTCATGAAATCGGAAGCTTCTGAGGCGAGATAGACGACGGCGCCCTGCAGGTCGGTCACCTCTGCCATTTTGCCCATAGGCGTCATTTCCATCCATATGGGCATGACCTTCTGGCCGAGTTCGGTGGCTAACAAGTCATCTACCAACTTGGTGCGTGTGTAGCCGGGACTGATGCTATTGGCCCGTACGCCGCGCCTGGCCCACTCTGTCGCCAGACTGCGGGTCAGGTGTATGACGCCAGCTTTGGTGGCGTTGTAGGCAGCCTGGTTTTGGGGCATGTTGACGATGTGGCCAGACATCGATGCGGTGTTGATAATCTTACCATAACCGGCCTCAAGCATAACCCGGGCCTCAGCCTGGGCACATAGAAAAACGCCTGTAAAATTGAGATTCACTATTTTATCCCAATCTCCCTTGGCCATCTCTTCGGAATCCACCCACAAGCCGATGCCAGCGTTGTTGACGCCGATAGTCAATTTCCCCCATCGAGTCAGCACAGCATCTACCATCGCCTGCACCTGATCGGCCTTGGTCACATCGGCCTTAATAGCCAGAGATTCGATGCTTTTCTGATCTAGCTCTTCTGCCACTTCTTCGGCAGCGTCGATGTCGATATCCACGATGGCGACGCTCGCCCCTGCCTCACCAAGCGCGTGAGCGTAGGCACGTCCTATCCCGCGACCACCGCCGGTGACGAGTGCAACTCGATCATCCAGGCGGAACCGCTCCAATATAGGTTTTGCATCCAATACCTTGTCAGTCATACTGTTCTTCCTTGCAAGAGATGGTGGCTCCGTAAGATCTCATGTGGCCCTAAAAAACGTGTTGCGTGTTGCTTTTGCCAACAAAACACACTTTTCTGATAAGGGCCGCGCTAGTCCCGAAAGAGCCGAGTTGATGTCGATGAAGTTATCTGAAATCGTTTAGTGGTCAATCACACGTTGGACAGATGAATGGAACGCTGATCAAAGAGGAAGGAATCTGCTTTTTCCGCGTTCATCTGCGTTCTAATCCTATCCGACAGCGTTCAACATGTGTCTGACTAATACAAGTTATCTGAAGTCGTCACTTTCATGGGAAAATCCGCTCAAGATCCGGCGAATCCGCTATGGTGTCAGGGTTACCTTGATAGAGCGATCACCGGTCGCGACCAGATCAATTCCCTCTTGGAAAGCAGATAATGGAAATCTGTGGGTGATGATCTGGTCCATGGGTAATAAGCCCTTTTCTAACATGTCGATGGCGATAGGATAGCAGTAGGGGCCAAGATGGGAGCCGTGGATGTTCAATTCTTTGCTATCGCCGATAATGGTCCAGTCCACTGTCACCTGATCCCGCATAACGCTGAATTCCACGAACGTCCCCAATTTGCGAATCATGTGCAGCCCCTGTTCTACGGCGGCCGGATGACCGGTGGCCTCGATGTAAACATCACACCCATATCCATCGCTGAGTTTGCGTACCTCGTCGATCACGTCGATCTGGTTGGGGTTCAATACCATGTCGGCGCCGCAGGCACGGGCGATCTGCAATCGTTGGTCATTCAGGTCTATTGCGATCAACAGGCCAGGGTTCTTGAGCCGCGCCGCAGCGACCATGCCCAGCCCTAAGGGGCCAACGCCGGCGATGACCACCACATCACCAAACTCGATCTCGCCGCGTTGCACAGCGTGGATCGAACAGGCCAGGGGCTCGATGAAAGCAGCATGGGCGGCGGGAATAGACTCTGGTACCTTGTAGTTGAGAGCGTCACTGGGGAAACGCATGTACTCGGCCATGGCGCCAAAGGTGCGTTGGCGAAAACCGTAGACATCATGTTTGTCTTGGCACATCCAATACTGGCCCCGCCTGCAATAACGGCATTTCCAGCAGGGGACGATCTGCTCGGACACCGCCAGATCACCTAATGCCAGCCCGTATTTCTTATCTGCGCCCTCGCCCAGAGCCACCACTTCGCCCACAAACTCGTGCCCGGGAATGACCGGTGGTTGGCAGTAGCCCTGCCGATGCTCATCTCCCCAGAAAAGGGGTGCTCCCAGGTAGCACTTGAGATCGCTGGCGCAGATGCCAACGGACTTGACTCGAATGACAACCTCGCCCGGCCCTGGCTCTGGTACAGCCCACTCCTCCAGGCGATAGTCCTGTGGTCCGTGGCAGACCACAGCTTGCATGGTCTTGGGGAGAGGGCTACCGGATGTATATCCCATGTCTTGTTGCCTCCCTATAAAATGTTATGATGTCGCACCGTCCCCCTCAGATGAGGGCAGGTTTAGTTCACCCATGGGCCTGAGATCGGGCAGATCTCGTCCCCAGACCTCGCGCACCATCTCCAGGTAGAACCAGTAGTTCTCAAGCGGTACGTCGGGGGGTACGCGATGGTCACAAAAGCCAATGTAGCCGCCCTCTTCTACCAGGGGGGCCAGGCGATAAATCTCTTTTTCAATCGCCTCTTTGGTATTGGCCAGGATTCGCTTGTTGAAACCGCCCATAATCAACATATCCTTGCCATATTTTCTGCGGAATGCGATGGGATCGGCCTCCCATGTACCAACTTCGATGGGGTAGATGCAGTTGATACCCGCTTCGAGCCACAAGGGCACCAGAAGGTCGATTTTACCATCGCAATCAACGCAGATCACATCCACCCCGTAACTGCGCAAGAAGTCGGAGAGGCGACGGTATTGGGGTACGAGAAACTGCTTGAAGTGTTTGGGGCTCAGCAAGGGGCCGGCCTTGTAGGCCATGTCTTCCCAGATGAAGGCGGCGTCGAACTGTCCTCCCGTCTCCAACGCCCGAGATAGCGTACCTATAATGCAGTCCGTGACCGTCGTCACCATTTCCTCGAACCAGGCCGGGTCGTCATAGACCACCAGTGACAGATTTTCGAGACCATTCCAATTGCGAATCCAACCGTAAAGGCTGCCGGCATTCAAACCAATGACCTGTTCCCGCTTTGGGTCGGTCCAGAGCTTGGCCCTTGCATCCCAATCATCTGGATAGCGCTCGGGTGTCGACGGATCGAGGCGGGGCTTATAGTGCTTTTGCCAGCTATCACGATCGGTCAGAAGATATCCCTGATGGGCGGGAATGGAACTCATAAACTTTCTGCGCAACACGCGCACGCCATCAGATTGTTGCATTATCTCGTGATCGCCCCTGTCCTCTATTACTTTTTCTTCGAATGCGGGCACGAGTCCAATATCGATACCGGTGGCATTGACAGCCCGGTCGATGCTGTAATCCATGCCGAAAAAATGGTCTGCGTTACCATTACGCCACAGATAATAATCCGGGGCGACAATATCATCTGGTAGACCCTGATCGCGCCATACGACGATAGTCTCTTCCCAAAAGCTGAAATCACAGATAGGGGAGCGGTCGACAGGTTGATAATGCATGGTCGACAGGAATCGTTCACGGTCGTTCATCGTCAAACTCCTTGCTGATCGCCCAAGCGCGGCAACGGAAATACGTCTGGTGTTCTTACACCGTGGTGATTATTGTAAGTAGGAAAGCTACTGAGGTAATTCGATCTGCGCCTTGACCGAGGTCGGGGGCATCACTGTAGCAAAGTCAAAGGCTTCGATACTATCCTGGAATGAAAAAGTATCGGTGATGAGAGGGTTAACGTCGATCTTCCCACTACCCATGAGTGCCAGCGCCCGTGGATAAACATGTGCATAGCGGAAGACATGTTCGACACGTGCCTCTTTGACCTGAGCAGCAACCACATCATAGGGCACGGGCTCGAGCGGCATGCCTATCAACACCACGGTCCCGCCAGGGCAGATCGACTCGAAGACACCGGACGAGGCCTGAATACTTCCACTACACTCGAATACGATATCTGCACCCCAACCATCTGTCAGATCAAAGACCAGTTCTGTTAGATCTTGCATGGCGACATTGACAGGGATAATGGGTCCCAACGTAGCTGCCAGATCCAGTTTGGGCTGCACTACATCAGTCATGATGATCTGGCTACAACCAGCGGCCAGTGCTGCCAGGGCGGTGACCATACCTATGGGGCCGGCACCGAAAACCACGGCCACGTCACCAGGCTTGATCTGCGCTTTCATAGCTCCATGCATCCCTACAGCCAGCGGTTCCACCATGGCTGCCTCGGCCAGACTGACGTTGTCTGGGACCTTGAATGTGAAGTTGGCCGGGTGCACAACCGTTGGTCGCAACACACCGTGAATGGGTGGCGTTGCCCAAAACCGTACAGCCGGGTCCAGGTTGTACATGCCCAAGCGGGTGGCTTTGCTGTTGGGATCGGGGATACCGGGCTCCATACACACCCGATCCCCGATCTTAAGGCCAGTGACATCGCCGCCGACCTCCAGCACAGTCCCCGACGCCTCATGGCCCAACACCATCGGTTCCTCAACCACAAAGGGGCCGATGCGACCATGGGTATAGTAGTGGATATCGCTGCCGCAAATGCCAACGGTATGTATGGCGATCTGCACATCGTTGGGCCTTAAGGGCTCGTCAATGTTTATGTCCCGCAGGGAGAGAAGGTTTGTTTGTTCCAGAACTAATGCTTGCATAGCAAAAACCTCGAATTATATTTGTATCTGTCCAGAGCACTTCTAGCTCGGTTGCCTGCCGCTATCCCCAACGGGTGATGATGTAGCCCAGTATCACGGAGAGAATGACTGCAATCCAGATCGATAGGAACGCCTCGATGAAGCGCATCCACAACAACTGGATGGCGATGAAGCAAACGACACTGATGAAGACGCGATCGAAGGTGTTGGTTCTGATAGGCAGAAAGCCCTGCCGGCCGTGATGCTCGATGGGTGAGATAACCCCGTCCTCACGCTGTGGAGCCTGTGTACCTGCATCGTAGGATTCTCGCGGCTGTTGTGTCATATTCGCTATTCCTTCACTGCGCCAAACGTCAGGCCCATCACAATGTATCTCTGAACCACCACCAGGAAGAGTAAAGCCGGTAGAAGCGCGATCACAGAAACTGCTGCCATCTCGCCCCAATTCGTGCCGGTAACTGTCACGTATTCTGCCAGTCCGGTGGTAACAGTACGCGCATCTACACTGGTCAATGTCGCCGCATAGATGTACTCATTCCAGGCAAATACCCAACTGAGCACAAATGTGATGGCGATGCCAGGAGCGGCCAAGGGTACGATGATCTTGGTCAATACGGTCCAGGTGCCGGCGCCATCGACCAGTGCTGCTTCGTCAAGATCGATGGGGATACCATCCATGATCCCTTTCAAAAGCCAGATGGCGAATGGCAAGTTAAAAGTACAATAGATCAGAATCAAGCCAAGCCTGGTGTCGAACAAGGACCAGTCGCCAAACTTAACAACGCGGGTGAACAGTAGAAAGACAGGGAACATAAACGCGGCTGGAGGCGCCATGCGATTGGTGATCGTCCAGAAGAATATATTCTCATCACCTTTAAGCCGCCAGCGTGAGAGCGCATAAGTGGCAGTCACGGCCAAAATGACAACCAGCGACGCGTTGGTAGTGGAGATAATGATCGAATTAATCAGGTAACGTCGAAAGGTGGGATCCAGCAAGGGTTCGGTATAGTTCTTGGCGAAGAAGCTGGTCTGGATCAACGACGGCCCGCCGAAAAGTTCTACCCGACTGCGGGCGGAGACTACGAATATCCAGTAGATCGGAAATAGGACGACTATCGTAGCGATTATCCATACGAGGTAGGTTCCAGCCCAGTCCAGAGTTTTGCGAAACTTACTACGTGTCATGACGCCTCACGAAGATTGTTTGCCCCTGGCCGTGATGGCAGCAAAGACCAACCAGCAAAGAACGATGGTAAAGTAGAGCGTAAGTAACGACATAGCCGAACCATAACCGTAGTCGGTTTTGGGAAACACAATTTGCCAGATGTGAATACCTATGTAACGCGTGGAAGTTCCGGGCCCGCCGCCGGTCAACATGTACACCTCGTCGACGATACGCAGCGCATCCATAAGGCGAATAAAGACGGTTGTCAAGATCACCGGCATCATCATGGGGATCGTCAGATGGCGGAAGATCTGCCAACGGTTGGCGCCATCTACTAAAGCCTGTTCCATGGGTTCTTTTGGTATGGCGCTGAGCCCGGCCAACATGGTGAGTGTAACAAAAGGAGTCCAGTGCCAAATGTCCATCAGGACCGTCGTCAGGAAGGCGTGGCTGGCGAACCGTCCGATGTTATAGTTGATATCTAAAAACTTATCCAAGTAGTATGGCACGGGGCCAAAGCCAGGTATGACCAATAATCGCCAGGCAGCCCCCACTACGATGGGTGCTATCACCAGTGGTAAAGCATGGATCGTTCTAAAAATGGTCTTGCCGCGAAAATCTTTGGTGAGCAGTTGCGCCAGGAAAAAGCCCAGCGCCAACTCGATGCTTACAACTAGTGTGGTGAATAGAAAGGTGCGCCTAAGTGCACCCAGGAATTCCGGATCGAAGACTAGTTTACGGTAGTTATCGGCGCCAGTATAGAACATCCCCACCTCGGCCGAGAAAAGATTCCAGTCGAAGAAGCCGACGTAAATAATATAGAAGAAGGGCAGCAGCCCCGCAACGGCTAGTATGATGAGGGTGGGGGCAAGAAGCCCCCACCCCATACGGTTTGATCGCATACTCTCTTAAGGTACTATTCGCCGTAGCCCAATTCCACCAGGAAGGCATCGGTGGCTTCGGCCATCTGGTCCAGGGTCTCATCCGGTGTGAGATCACCAGTGATCGCCTTGTACCAAATCGGGAGAATTTCCTCGCGTAGGGTAGCGTGGAACGGGAAGGGTGATGCACCGGCGAAGAGTTCACCTTCATCCTTCATTAGTGTGAAGTAGCCGTTGGTCTGCTCGTCCATCGCCTGTAGTTCAGGCGAATCGTAGGTGGCGTTATGTGTAACGCGAGCGCTGGCAGCAGCCCACTCAGGCTGGAACTGCTCCTGTGCAAAGTATTGCACCCATAGCAAAGCACACAGCGGGTTCTGTGAAGAGACCGGTATGCCAAAGGCGCCACCGTCGTAGTATCCCACAGAGCCCTCGCCAGCTGCGGCTGCATCAAGCACGCCCGGTTCAGTTGGCGGCAATGCTACGCCGACGTTGCCGACGACGATAGAACGTTCAGGATCGGTGGCAACCCAGGCTGCGTTCTCGCCATAGATCAAGCCTTGTGCTACTCGACCGGCGGCAAAGGTGGCCGCCGTTTCATCCCAGGTGCTGCTGGTGGCTTCTGGTGGCGCGAATTCGAGATTGCTCAACCACCATGTCAGAGCGGCTTTGTTCTCGTCGCTGTTCATGGCGCCGCCATTCTCCACCGTGGCTTTCCAGTTATCCATGTTGATGCCCCAGTCATAGACACCAAACTGTGGAGGAACCTCGGTGAACCCCTCATACCAGGAGGCTGCGTGTCCGGTGTGCGCTTGTACGGTTGTACCCCAGAGCTCCATATCGTTGGCCTCGCCCCATTCGGTGAAGAACTTGGCGATATCGGAGTACTCTTCGTGGTCGGTGGCCGGCGCCAGAGGGTAGCCGTACTCAGCCTCAAAGGCGGCCATGATCTCCTCGTCTTCGAAGAGGTCGGTGCGGTAGAGGTAAGTCTTGATGAATGCCTCCATGGGCACACCCATCAGGTTGCCGTTCTCCGGATCCCTGAAGTAGTCGACGAAGGACACGAACATGCCCTCATCGAAATCGGAAAAGGCCAGTTCGGGATTGTCTATACGCATTTGGGTGACGTCACTGAGGAAGTCACGATCTATGTACGCATAGGCGATGTCTTGTTCGATGTAGATGAAGTCGTAGACACCAGCGCCCGACTGCATGTCCTTCAATTCCTTGTCGTACATTTCACCCCAGGAGGTCGTCTCGAACTCGATCTTAATCCCAGATTCTTCCTCGAATTGAGGAGCGATGACGTCGGCAGAGTAGTTGGAGGGTGGTGTGCTTTCGGAAATGCCTGTAATAGTCGTGTCCACACATCCCGCTGCCTCCGCAGCTTGGGCCCACCAACTCATTTCCTCAGCAACAGGCTCTTCTGCGGTAGGTTCTTCTGCTACCGGTGCCGCAGGCGCTGCCGGTGCCGCCGCGCATGCAACTAACATTGACATAACCACAAATAGGCTAAGTATTGTCCACATTTTGGATTTCATTTTATTCCTCGTTGAATATCGTAATTTGAGTTTCGCGTGAAGCGTCACTCCCGGATTATTGGTTCCTAATCTCCATGACGACTTCGATGGAATTTCCGCAAGCTGGTCCCAAGATAGCTCGCTCCCGGCACATATAGCACCCATTTTTCCTCTGAATTCACCTCCTTATTTTTTTGAAATTCGTTGCGCCGTCGGTAGTGGGTTCGCATCATTCACTGCAATCCAGAGCTTAATGCACATGCTAACGGACGCATAAACTATGCACGTGCGGTTCATACAACTGAAACACGAAGCCAAAACATAGTCCAGCATCTGAATTTACACAGACTACTATTCCTATTTTAACAGAAGTATAGTTATCTGAGTATGATCTAGATCACCTACGACACAGGTCTGTGCTGATATCCATGCTGTGGTATCCTCCTGAGCACTGGGATTGTGTTATTTTAACTGTGAGCGAGCGATGAGTGGCAAGGTGTCAGCGATTATTGTGATTGATTCCTGACGGCACTGGGGTCGTTGAATGGGATTGATTAGATTCAAGTCAGCGCCAGTGAGATTTTTTGGATTTTGAACAATTCCGCCAAAGAAAATCCCTTTTCAAGAATGCCCAGTGCCACCGCA
>PIVW01001447.1 GCA_003353825.1 Chloroflexota bacterium | reverse complement strand
TGATGGCGGTGATGGACGCCGAGGGCGTGCCGGAACGTGTGACCTTTGATCCGCCCGTGCGTGACCGTTTTTTCTGGTCCAGCGTGGATAGGGTATGCGGCATGCGAGATGGCCTGCTGGTGCGCATGATCTACATAGGCGGCATGGAGCAGAGGCCCGCTGCGAAGGCTCTAGGTCTTAGCGAGAACGCTGGGTGGCGGATTCACAAGCGGTGCCTTGGACTTTTGAAGCAGCACAGACTATTTAAGGAGGAGGCGTGATGGAATGCCCAGAATACTTCTTCTTGGACGGCACCATGTACCGGACTACGCTAATCGAATGGCTACGGGTTGATGGTGGTGGCGCCGGCTATGGCTGCTGGGGGGAAATCAAACTGCATGGGTTCGACGAATCTTGGACTATTGGCGACGGCAGCTACGCGGGCTGTAACAGACATACGCGGCACAAGGTTGCGTCGGACTTTGGGTTTCCGATTCTGAGAGCAATCCTGCGGTATCAGAAGTGGGTGGCTGAAGAAGTTAGTCGGGCCTCGCTTCCAGAGGGTTATTAAAGCGAGGCTAGGCCTAAGGGAATATCTTGCTAACCAGATTGGCAACACCGGCCATAACAAACGGACTGATTATCA
>PIVW01001446.1 GCA_003353825.1 Chloroflexota bacterium | reverse complement strand
CTTTAATAGAAACAGAACCAGAAGTTACTAAAGTAATAATAAAAGAAGAAGAAGATGCCGTTCAAACACAAGAGACAGATGATAGCAATGCTATTATCGAAGAGTCCCAAGACAGTGGCGACAGCGAAGAAGTGGTTGAAGAAGTACGGAACGCCGCCGAAGAAGTAGAATCTCCTTTAACTGTCATTGAAGATACTGAGGAACAACAAACTGAAGTAGCAAAAGAAGTAGAGCAAGCTGTGCAAGAGCAAAGAGTTCTACCTGAAAATATTGAAAAGCTAGTTTCTTTTATGGAAGAAACAGGCGGAACTGTACAAGACTATGTTAGGCTTAATGCAGATTATACCAACGTTGATAATACATCTTTAATCAGAGAATATTATAAACAAACTAAACCACATTTAGATTCTGAAGATGTAAGTCTTTTATTAGAAGACTTTGATTACGATGAAGATATAGATGAACCAAAAGATATACGCAAAAAGAAAATTGCGTTTAAAGAGGAGGCTGCAAAAGCTAAAGACTTTCTTGAAGGCTTAAAGAGTAAATACTACGACGAGATCAAGTTGAGACCGGGCGTAACTCAAGAGCAACAAAAAGCGTTAGACTTTTTCAACCGATACAA
>PIVW01001445.1 GCA_003353825.1 Chloroflexota bacterium | reverse complement strand
GCGGGAAAAGCGGGCGTGTCCCCCGGGGATGCTCACCGGCGATATGTCCATATGGCGGGTGGTGGAGGACGATTGCGCCTGATATTGGGGGTAATCTTTACAGAAAAATTGGTTGAAAAATGCTTGCGAAGTCTGTAAGGTAAAAGTGGGCGCCGTGCCGTCCAACGGCTTTTGCACTTTGACAGCTTTCTGTATATCAGCAAATACGTACATTTGTACTGCGATTTTGCGTACGGCAAAGCATAAAAGAACTTAACGTGCTGTGAGATGAAGGTGACATTGGCGTCTTCGATGTCGATCCATTGCGTATTGCCATCGGCATACGACACTTTGTACAATGAATTCTCCTCATTGTAATCGACCACTTTGGCCTGATTGGGATACTGCCCATTGGCCAGCACCTGTTGGCCCTGCATCAGCCGCTTAAACATCACCTTTCCGCCGATCTTGCTGTACTTGCTGTTGGTGGGTAAGATAATGCGTGCTCCGAACTTGGAGGTGACAGAGAGCCAGCCACATAATGGCCGGCTGATCCGCGCGCGCCGATTCATGATCTCCTCCACGGTCACCACACTGCCTTCGGGCAAATCGGTCAAATGTTGCGAGGATAAGTCCATTCCAACACG
>PIVW01001444.1 GCA_003353825.1 Chloroflexota bacterium | reverse complement strand
GCGACGGCATCCGTCACGAAGTTTTCACCTGATTTCGTAAGGCTCTCCTACGCCTCGACAGAAACGACCGGGTTTGGTGGAGCATTTATTGCTTATGACAATGCGGATACCACGCAGGTAGTGGAAAGCATTGATCTTGGTGCGCTCTATCCGGGTGGGCTTGTTATTGAGCTCGATAGTCCGGCAGCAGCGATTGATGCGGTCTTCCTTGAAGTGACCGATGCGCTTGGAGCAAAAGACACGGTGCAGCTAATCGATCTGCTTGGAACCGGCCAGAGATGGTTGATTCTGCCTGGGCAGTTTGATGAAGTGAATGTTAATGCGATCCAGACGATTAGTTTTGTCCTGACCGGAGTATTGGCCGGAGACATTTCAATTAACTGGGGAGAATTTGCATTCGTACCGCCGATTCCTCCTGATCCGACGCAGACAACAGCAGATATCACGAAACTGCCGGTTGATAGTCTTGGTAATCGCCCTGACATCACGGCCTTTTCGAATGCTGATGCGACGGCATCCGTCACGAAGTTTTCACCTGATTTCGTAAGGCTCTCCTACGCCTCGACAGAAACGACCGGGTTTGGTGGAGCATTTATTGCTTATGACAATGCGGATACCACGCAGGT
>PIVW01000178.1 GCA_003353825.1 Chloroflexota bacterium | reverse complement strand
TATCACACAAATGCTTGTGATTTCTCGAGGAGTGCATCCAGCTTTGCCAATGCAGCACCAGAATCGATGCTTTGCTGATCCATGTTGATAGCATCATCCCAATCTCCCGACTCAGTCGCCAGCGCGGCCGCAGCATTTAGGATCACGATATCACGTTTGGGACCCTGCTCGTCGCCATTGAGAATCGCCCGCAACATGACTGCATTCTCGTCAGGTTCGCCGCCGAGCAGGTCAGTGAGATGGGCACGGGGGAATCCCAAATCCAGTGGATCCAGCTCGAACGTGTTGACTTCACCTGCAAGCAGATGGCTCACCCGATTGACGCCGGTGGTGCTGAATTCGTCCAGGCTATCCGCGCCATGTACGATAAACGCAGCGCGACTTCCCAGACGTCCGAGCACATTGGCCAGGGGTTCGGTCAAGCCTGGGCTGAATACGCCGATTACCTGATGGGTGGCACTGGCCGGATTGGTCAGCGGGCCGAGGATGTTAAAAATGGTGCGCACACCTAACTCTCTGCGCGGAGCGATGGCGTGTTTCATGGCTGGATGATGGTGAATGGCGTAAAGAAATCCGACCCCGATCTCGTCGATACACTCGCCCACTTGGTCAGGACTCAGATCAAGATTCACACCCAAAGCCTTGAGCACGTCGGCGCTGCCCGATTTGGAAGTAATTGAACGGTTTCCGTGCTTGGCGACTGCTATTCCGCAGCCGGCAACAACAAAGGCGACTGTTGTGGAGATATTGAAGGTGCTGCTGTGGTCACCACCGGTGCCGCAGGTGTCGATCACTTGTCCCTGGCTTTTGTGATGGACGACAATGGCGTGCTCACGCATTGCGCGGGCGCTGCCTGCAATCTCAGCGACGCTCTCACCTTTAGCGGCTAACCCGACCAGATATCCGCCGATCTGGGCTTGCGTGCAATCTCCACTCATGATAGTGCTCATCACGCTGAAAGCCTGGTCTTCGGTCAGATCTTGCTCGTCAATTAAACTGGAAATGGCGGTTTGGATGTTCATAATGGTCGCGTGGTCGCGTGGTCGGTTAGTCGTGTGGTCGTGTGGTCGTGTGGTCGTGTGGTCGTGTGGTCGGTTAGTTATGTGGTCGGATGGTCGGGGGGGGGCATTCTCGGAAGTTTATCAGCATCTTGTCACCTTGTCACCTTGTCACCTTGTCACCTTGCCAACCTTGTCACCTTGCCACCTAGTTCTGTACCTGAAGGAAATTGTTCAGCAATGTTTTCCCTTCTTCAGTCAAGATGCTCTCCGGATGGAATTGGACACCGTAGCTAGGATATTGGCGATGTTTCATAGCCATGACTTCGCCTTCGGAGGTGAAAGCTGTGACGACGAATTCCTCAGGGAGCGGTTCTTCAACGATAAGCGAGTGGTAGCGTGTGGCCTGAAATGGGCTGGGGATACCTGTAAACAGGTTTTCGCCGGTGTGATAAACCGGGCTGACTTTACCATGCATGAGTCGGGGGGCTCTTACCACTTTGCCACCAAAGACATAGCCCATGCATTGATGGCCCAAACAAACGCCAAGAATGGGTGTGGTCTCGTAAAATGCCTTGATGACTTCGTTTGAGACACCACCGTCGGTCGGTTCACCCGGGCCCGGAGAGATAACGATATGGGTCGGGTTCAAATCCTTGAGTTGCTCGACAGTAACTTCATCGTTTCGCCAGACGCGCAATTCCGCCCCCAGCTCGCCAAGAAACTGTACGAGGTTGTAGGTAAAAGAGTCGTAATTATCGATAACAGCTATCATAAAACTTCTCCTGTTGCTGGAAGAAGACACGGATAAAAGAAAACGCGGATAAGATCAATTTGGAGAGATGCCATAGATATGCAATTGTTTGTGGCCGAAGTTGACGAGTAATCCTAAATCCGTCTGGTAAAATTTCAAGTAATGGATGAGTTGAGCATAGTGTTCACTGGCAAAGTTGTTTTGATGAGGTAGCACTTTTAGCTCTAAAATGATCGAGTCCCAGACGATTAGATCGGGCTCGAATGTATGAACCTCGCTGTTTCTATGCACTAACGCGCGTCGGGGTTTGGACTCAAATTGAATGCTCTGATTTCTGAGCAATCGCTTCAAAGCATGATGATAAATGTGCTCGGACCATCCCGCTTGTAACTCATTTCTAACCTCGAAGATGAGTCCGCGTAGTTGGTACGTTTGTTCTTCATGCAGCAGAGACATTGGCGTCCTTGAAATGACAAAAGCTATCCGCGTTTTCTTTCATCCGTGTCTTGCTACACCGTTAATCCATCACCGTGTATGTTTGTTTGGCAAGACGTTTGCGGCGTTTCTCGGCCTTGCGTCTGATGCGGTTCCACACACCGGTGAGACCCATGGCTTTTTTGGCAGCTAGAAGCGTGGCTTTTGCTTCTTCGTCGGCTCGTAACGTGCCCTGGAAGATCACCTCGTCGACATAGCCTGAGTCCGCTTCGATTTCAGCTCGACGCTCTCGAATCGGGTCCAGGAAGTTGTTGATGGCGATGTTGAGCTTTTCTTTCACTTCCACGTCGCCAACAGTTCCGCTGCGATACCGTTCCTTCAGGTCATCAACTTCGGCGATGTTTGGATTGAAGGTATCGTGGTAGATGAATACCGGATTTCCCTCGACACGGCCGGGTATATCGGCACTGATGCGGTTGGGATCGGTGTACATACTGAAGACCTTTTTGCGCACGGCTTTGGCGTCATCGCTGAGCAGGATGGCGTTGCCCAGGCTTTTGCTCATCTTAGCCTGGCCATCCGTTCCCACCAGAGTACCGATCTCGGGCACCAACGCATCAGGCACGGGAAAGACATTGCCATAGAGGTTGTTGAAACGGCGGGCGATCACGCGGGTGATCTCCACATGGGCGAGATTGTCTTTGCCGACAGGGACGAGGTGGGCGCGGGGGGTGAGGATGTCGGCCGCCTGCAGTACAGGATAGCCGAGCAAACCATAGGGCATCTCTTCCTTATCAGCGGCGCGAGCCATATCCTTCAAGCTGGGAAGTCGCTCCAGGTGGGGGACGGTGATCAAATTCTGGAAAATGGTGTTAAGTTCGTAGACCTCGTGCACGGCCGATTGCAGATAGATCGTGACCAGATCAGGGTCGATACCACAAGAGATATAGTCGATCACCATCTGCCTGGCGTTTTCACCGATGTCGTCGATATCTCGCTTGCTATTTTTAGTAGTGAGCATGTGCAGATCGGCGATGATGAGAAAGGTCTCGTACTCGTGCTGCAGTTTTGCGCGTGCCTGGATAGAACCAACATAGTGGCCAAGATGAAGACGGCCTGTGGGACGGTCGCCTGTTAGGATTCGTTTGCGGGTGGTCATGGTGTGTAGTACCTTGGGATTGCTGAGGTCGGAAGTCGGAGATCAGCGGCCGGAAAACAGCGGTCGGTGGGACGACTATGATCTAATAATGTAGTGGTCAACGGTTGCCTGGAATGCGGAAAATGCCCGTTTTGAAGCGTTTGGCCGCAAGGTTGTGCCGATTCATGCAATTGACTAAGTTGCCCGGCGTATGTGACGGGAGGCTTCCTGTTCAGCTAATCTCTGACTACTACAACTATGATCTAATAATGAATGGATCGAGGTTGTTCAGCATAGCACCAAGCATTGCCCCTACAGCGCGGCATTCGTTTGATAGGTGATTGTAATCGCTGAGTGATAAGTAGCCGCAATCTTTAGCGAAATCCAGCCAGGTGTCTGTTTCGCCGTTCTCACCATCAGCATCGGTAAGCTTACTGATGAAATGCGCTGCATAACGACGTTTGGCCCAGGCTTCGCGTAGGTTCGAACAAACCGACCGAGCAGATCGTCGAATCTGACCAGTCAGGGCGTACCGCTCTTGCAATGGCCAATTCTTGCTGATCTGGAATATTTCCATCGCCAGCGCATATGCTTTCTTATAAACCTTCAAGTCCTTCGCCGTATTTATTCGCATAACGCATCCTTCATTTGAAAACAATGATTGCTAATTGAGAATCAAGCTTCTGATCTCTGATCACCGACCTCTGACCTCACAGCAACCCCTTCTCCGCCACCTCGACGGCAACGGCCAGGGCTTGCGCCTTGTTGTGGGTTTCATTGAATTCGTAGGTGGGATCGCTGTCTGCAACGATGCCAGCGCCAGCCTGGACATGACACATATCATCTTGCATGACGATTGTACGGATGGCGATACAGGTGTCGGTGCTGCCATCGTAGCCGATGTAACCGACAGCGCCGGCGTAAGGACCGCGACGGCTGCCTTCAAGCTCCTCGACAATCTCCATGGCTCTGACTTTGGGGGCACCACTAACCGTGCCGGCAGGGAACGTCGCACGCAGTAAGTCGAAAGCATCCAAATCTTCATTGATCTCGCCAGTGACATCGCTGACGATATGCATGACGTGGCTGTAACGCTCAACCACCATCATAGTCGGTACCTCGACGGTGCCGTATTTGCAGACCCTGCCCAAATCGTTGCGGCCTAAATCGACCAGCATAACGTGCTCGGCTCGTTCTTTGGGATCGGCCAGGAGTTCTTCGGCCAGACGGGCGTCGGCCGCGGGGGTCTCTCCCCGCCAACGTGTGCCTGCGATAGGGTGCACCTGGGCTTGGCCTTCTTCCAGCCGCACGTGCATCTCCGGGCTGGCACCGATAAGCCGAAGTTTTTCGGGCAGGTCGAGGAAAAACATGTAGGGGCTGGGGTTTGTCATGCGTAAGGCCCGATAAATAGCAAAGGGATCGGCCTGGGTCGGTCGAGATAGACGTTGGCTAAGTACCACCTGGAAGATGTCTCCGGCAGCAATGTATTCTTTGGCCTCGCGCACCATGGCTTCATACTCATCCTGGCTTTTGTTCGACGCCCATTCGTTACCGTTGGAGACGTCGGGCAAGATGGGCGGAGCCAGAGGCCGGGCCAGTTGCGCCGCTACTTTCTCGATCCGGGCAACAGCATCAGCATAGGCTGCGGTGATATCACTATCGAGACGCGCATTCGCCAAGAGAATGAGCCGATGTTTGACATGATCGAAGATCACCAGGTTATCGGCGAGCAGAAAAATAGCATCAGGTAGGTCCAGTTCATCCTC
The DNA here is from genome assembly GCA_003353825.1 of Chloroflexota bacterium. The sequence goes on along the minus strand of PIVW01000178.1, from coordinate 5,574 downwards.
GGCTGTCTCAGGCAGCCGTTCGAAGTGCCGAACGATATCATACCCCCAAAATCCCACAGCGCCGCCGGTAAAGGATGGCAAGCCTGGAACAGCAATGGGATTGCGTTGGTGAAGGATGTTTGAGAGTTCGGCCAGGGGATCCTCTCGATCGAACCCTTCGAGTACGGCGCCTCCCGCCCCACCCACTGTCACGTGCTGTCCACGCAATGTGAGGCTGAGGGGGGGATCGACGCCGATGAATGAATAGCGGCCCAGTTGTTCTCCTTTTTCTACTGATTCCAATAAGAAGGAGGACTGTCCGGCTTGTCTCAACTTGAGATAAACAGAGACCGGTGTTTCCAAATCGGCAGGCAGAAGGCGATAGATAGGGATGAGATTACCCTGCGAGGCGAGGTTGCGGACGTCGTCTAAGGTCGGTTGATACATGGGATTGGTCGTGTGGTCGTGTGGTCGTGTGGTCGGTTGGTCGGTTGGTCGATGTGGTTTGTGGTGTGAAGGGAATGGGTTGATAATAAAAAAATCCCACACGCCTGGTATGGCGTGAGGGACGAATGATTGTGTGAAATAATCTCCGCGGTGCCACCCTCGTTAGCTGACCAAGGAAACAAAAAACCACCGTGACTACGATGATATGCTTTCCGAAGCCAGTCTCACTCAACAGGTACGGCTACAATGGGTCATAGAGCGATACCCTGCGCCCAGTTAACGGTGGCGTCTCCGGAACCTGCTAGTTAATGGTGACAGGTGAATTGATAATAATGAGCGCTGGAGTTGGTACACTCAGTACCGATTCACAGTTAACCGTTGCCAATTCACCATTGTTCACGGTTCGGCTCCCCGGGCCATTCTTCATCTGCGCAGTTATCGGCTTCGCAGCAACCGCCGACTCTCTAAAACCCGCTTTGATGCTTACTTTTCCGGATCGTAGCCTTTAAAGCATATATGATTGTGGATGAGAGCATAGCATGGTGTAAGAACGATGTCAAGGGTTTTTAAAAACAGGTGACTATCCAGCGAAGCTGCGCCTTGAACAGTCCAGCCAGGTTGCCAAATAATAACGCTCGAATATGCCCGGAAAAACACTGGCTCGAATGTTTGATACAATAAACACCCATTCGTATCTTCTCAATATTCCGGAGTACTCGCCGAATGAATTCGGGCTCTGGGGGCGGGGTTCTACGAACCTACGCCGAACGTCCAACCTTCGGCTACGCTCAGGGCATGCCTTCGTGGACGTGTTGGTTCCCCTAAGTTATTGAGAAGATATACCCATTTCTTAGCCAGACGCATCTTTCATCATCGGTCGTTTTTTGTTAAACTCTTCTCTACCTCAAATCAAGTATTTTGTAAAGTAAATCTTTGACAGGATTTACAGGATGAACAGGATTATTTCTATCCTGACAATCCTGTTTATCCTGTCTAAAAACTGATATTACATTGTGTTAAGTTGGAAACAGAAAAAGCATGGATAAGCACCGACTTTTGGGGATATTTGCCCACCCAGATGACGAATCCTTTGGCCCCGGCGGCACATTGGCAAAATATGCTCGCCAAGATGCTGAGGTGCATGTCTGTATCGTCACCGACGGCGCTGCTGGTGAAGTGGATCCAACTTATCTGGATCAGTGTGATTTTTCGAACCTGGCTGAGTTACGCGCAGCGGAATTAGCTTGCGCTTGCCAGACTCTTCATGCCACGTGCCACCGCCTCGGTTATGGCGACAGCGGCATGGGTGGGACGGCGCGAAATGGTAATCAGCACAATTTGCACGAAGTAGATCTGGATGAAGTCGCGCATGATGTAGCTGCTTTGATCCAGAAATTGCGCCCTGAAGTGATAATCACCCATGGTCCCACCGGTGATTATTTTCACCCCGATCATATCAAAGTGCACCAGGCGGTAATGCGGGCATTGACATTTGAGGATGTGCGAGACCTCGAATCGTTGCAAGTATACTACAGCGCCATTCCGTATTCGCAGATGAAATGGGGGATTCGCCTGTTACGGCTATTGCGCAAAGATCCTACGAGATTTGGCGAGAACGGTGATGTGGATCTCACGCGTGTCGGGACCCCCAACGACGAGATCACCGTACGCTTGGATGTCAGCCCTTACTTCGAGATTAAGCGAGCTGCCAGTGCTTGCCATGTGAGCCAGGGGGGCGGAGGAGGCCTCGATGCGCGTTGGATTCCCGATTATGTTATACGGCGGCTTAGCCGGTATGAATACTTTGTGCAAGTATTTCCAGAATTATCCGCATCAAAGACATCTCTATTCGGTGAAGCGTAAGGGTCTTAACGGCAGCCAACAGCACGGTGATGCTGCCACCGAGGCCGAATTACGACTACAGCTTGGCGTCCCCTACCAATTGTTGGTCTAATTCAAAACCGCCAGAGAGCATCTTAAACATATGTCTTCTACCCTCTGGCAATGAATAATAATCGTCCAGAGTAGAACCGCTGACAATCCTAGACTCCAAAATGATTGCCCCAGAAAACAATGATACCGTATACTGTCGGCGATATCGTTTGCACACAGATTACCCTCTTGTTCGTCATCAACCCGCCGGAGAACCACCATGCCCTTGCACCCCCTTGCCGGAAAACCTGCTCCCAAAGAACTGTTAGCCAACATCCCCCGCCTAGTCACGGCCTATTACATCCACAAACCCGATGTCGGCGATCCCGGCCAGCAGGTGTCGTTCGGCACATCTGGGCATCGGGGCTCTTCGCTGAAGAACAGTTTCAATGAAGATCATATCCTGGCCATCAGCCAGGCGCTCTGCGAATACCGACAGGCGCAGGGCACAAGCGGCCCCTTTTACCTGGGCATGGACACGCACGCCCTTTCTGAACCGGCGCAGGCCACAGCCGTCGAGGTCTTTGCAGCCAATGGAGTCGAGGTCATGGTCCAGGTCGGCGGCGGCTATACCCCCACACCGGTGATCTCGCACGCCATTCTCACCTACAACCAGGGCAAACGCAGTGGTCTGGCCGATGGTGTGGTGATCACCCCCTCACACAATCCGCCCGACGACGGCGGCTTCAAGTACAATCCCCCCAGTGGCGGTCCCGCCGATGCCGGCGCTACTGACTGGGTCCAAAATAGAGCCAACGACATCCTGCGAGATGGTATGAAGGCGGTGAGCCGTACGCCCTATGAGCGTGCACTTGCGGCAGGTACCACTCATGCCTACGATTTCATCACACCCTACGTCTCCGATCTCGGCGCCGTTGTGGACATGGAAGCGATCCGCACGGCGGGGCTCAGGATCGGCGTGGACCCGATGGGCGGGGCAGGGATCGCCTATTGGGAACCCATCGCCGACATGTACGGACTCGATCTACACGTGGTCAATACACACGTCGATGCTACCTTCAGCTTTATGACCGTGGACAAGGATGGCAAAATTCGCATGGATTGCTCCTCGCCCTCCGCAATGGCCGGGCTCATAGGTTTGAAAGATCAATTCGATATCGCCTTCGGCAATGATCCCGACTATGATCGCCACGGCATCGTCACCCGTAGCGCCGGATTACTCAACCCCAACCACTATCTGGCGGTGGCTGTGTGGTACCTGTTCCAGAACCGGCCTGACTGGCGAGCCGATGCTGCTGTGGGCAAAACCCTGGTCTCCAGTTCGATGATCGACCGGGTAGCCGCTCACATGGGACGCAGGTTATCCGAGGTTCCCGTAGGCTTCAAGTGGTTTGTCGAGGGTCTTATCGACGGCAGTTATGGATTCGGCGGAGAGGAAAGTGCCGGGGCCAGTTTCTTGCGCAGCGACGGCAGTGTGTGGACCACCGACAAAGATGGCATTATCATGGATCTGCTGGCAGCGGAGATCACAGCCAGAACGGATAAAGACCCGGGCGAGCATTATCTGGCGCTGGAGGAACAATTCGGCAGCCCGATATACGAACGCATGGACGCACCGGCGACGCTGGAACAGAAAGCGGTGCTCAGAAATCTCTCCCCTGACAAGATAACAGCCACCGACATGGCAGGCGAAGCGATTAGGGCCAAGCTAACCCATGCGCCCGGCAATGGCGCTGCTATTGGCGGCCTCAAAGTAACGACCGAAAATGGATGGTTTGCTGCCCGTCCCTCAGGCACCGAGGCCATTTATAAGATCTATGCCGAGAGTTTCAAAGGCATCGATCACCTCAAACAGATTCAGGTCGAAGCTCAGGCGATTGTCAGTGCTGCTTTCCAGGCTGCAGGTGTGTGAGCGCCTCTGGCTAACTGTTATTGACTAACCCCCTACCCACCTTTACAATACGGTTGATGAATCTTTCTGATGTTGGAGAGTGATAAATGGCAGTGTTAGTTGAAACTCGTTAAATGGCCGGCCAAGCCACGATTACTACCACAAACGGAAAACGTGCTTTCGCCTGTTATCCTATCGCCATTCTGGTTTTCATAGTGGATGAACAGGAACGGATATTGATGCTGGCGCATCCCCAGCGCCAGGGTGGCTGGGAGGTGATCAATGGCGCAATGGAAGCGGAGGAGACGATCCTACAAGGCGCTTTACGAGAAACCGCCGAAGAGGCCGGGCCGGGTATACGGGTACGTCCTCTTGGCACGGTGCATGTGCAAAACTTCCATTACGATGAGGCAGTACGTTACATGTTCAGCGTTTCGTACCTGATGGCCTATGAAGGGGGTGAGGTGATACCGGGTGATGACATGCAAGGAAGTGAGTATCGTTGGTGGAGCATAAAAGAACTGGAGGACGAGGATATAGAGCTACTGGTGCCACCCAACCGTAAGTGGATAGCCCGCCGCGCCATCGAGCTCTACCGGCTGTGGAAAGACCAGACAGTCGATCTACAACCCAATCCAGATGAACCTGATAGCAACAAGTATACGAGACAGCGTGGGGCAGCTTAACGCGCATATGCCGGTGCAACGCACTGCGCATTTTTGCTCAAAGCTGGCTCTAATCTCCAACCGCAGTGCGTTGCACCCTCGTCAGTCGACTAGCATGCCAAAACCTCGCCCACGATTCTCAGCAGGAACATACTATCATTTCTTCAACCGCGGACGCAGCAGGCTTTCCATTTGTCTCAACACACATGACTACCTAAACATCCAGCAGCGGCTAAAGCATTCCAGCCGCGTGCTCAACCTCACTATGATCGCCTACTGCCTCATGCCGAACCACTATCATTTTCTCGTACGGCAAGAGGATGAGCAGGCAGCTGGAATGCTACCTCAACACATCTTCAATGGCTACGCAAAGTGGTACAATCATCGTAGCGATCACTCAGGCACAGTATTCGAGGGAGAATACAGGATAGATGAAATAGCGGAACAACGTCATTTACTTCATCTGTGCCGCTACTTCCATGCCAATCCGGTCAAAGATGGGATCATCAACGAGGTCTCGGCATGGGAGTTCTCGAATTATCTTGAGTGGATCGAGGAAAGAAATGGGAACTTAGTTGATCGGCTCTTTGGGATTTCGCGTGGCGCACCCATATGTAGTGGTAGTATAATCAGGGAAAAGTTTTGGAGGTAATGCAATGTTGAACTTATCGGGTCTCAAATCACGTAACATGATTTCGA
>PIVW01001443.1 GCA_003353825.1 Chloroflexota bacterium | reverse complement strand
CCCAACTACGAATCATATAAGTGTCGGGTATGGCCGGCCACTCCCAAATCTGAACGGCCAGCCAACAGCCCGAAAAGTGGCCGGCCAATGGCCGGCCACTTTTTGGCCGGCGGCAGCTCTATTGGGGGATGATATCGCCGTCATATAGTGATTCAATGTTATGACTGGGACAAACAGATTGGGTAGAACGGTTACTGATAAGTTGGCTAAACCGTGGCAAGAGAAGGGTGTATACGTTTACTGTATTTAACTTGAAAAGACAGGAAGGTTCATACAGCTAATCGGAACAATCACTCACGAGGTTGAGCGCCGCAGTGTGCTGTTCTGAGTGGTTTACACCTATGGTGTGTACGCCATTTCACGCCCCCTCACATAAGGCGATTTCACACCTGTCGTATCTACTCATCCCTGCGAGGCCTGTTAACCTACTCCATTCTACTCTACCATGGCTACCCTTGGTCAGCATGTCTGCTGCCTGATCCCTTGTGTTAACTCGTTCGACCCTTATTCTTCCTTCCTCACAGGATTCGCGGACCAGGTGGTATTTGAGCGCAAGGTGCCTGCATCGTTTCTTTCCACTTACATTTCCCGCTATCATTGCCCTCGTCCCGTCGTTGTCCTCGAGGAT
>PIVW01000709.1 GCA_003353825.1 Chloroflexota bacterium | reverse complement strand
CGACAAGTGGAGCTACTACACTCTACATGTGGTTTCCAAGGAACCGCCCAAGTACAATAGCGATGATCCCTGGATCAATGACGCGTTTATGAACGTCCTTGGCATCGACGGGCTTGATTCGTTGCTTGCTCACTGGGATAACGTTATGGCCGGCAAGATTGACATGAACAACTTTGGTGGGCATTCCACCTGCGAGAGCAATTTCGATCCCCATCTGGTCCATTCACCATACGGTGGATATGTATCCTTCTTCCAAATACATGCGCCGTACAAAATTGAGGGTGGATGGGATAAAGTAGGTCCGGAGTTAGAGGAAGCGATATTGGATAAATGGCAAAAGGTAGCTCCGAACATGACCAGGGACAATATCATGCGCACTACCTATGAGACACCTGAGGGTATCGAGATCCGCCTTCCGAACATGCGGAAAGGTGCGATCAAGCATGGTGATTACAAGCCTATTCAGCTGGGTTGTTTTCGTCCCAATCAGGAATGTTCCAGCACAAATACTCCGATTGAGGGCCTTTACACCTGCGGTGCATCCACATATCCGGGCGGTATGGTGCTAGGCGGTCCGGGATACATCGGTGCCAACAAAGTGGCCGAGGATCTGGGGGTTTCTAAGTGGTGGAAACCCACATCCAATATGGAGCGGTACATTAAGACATACTTGGAGTAAAATTAATTTATTGATAGGAGGTTTTACAGTGGCTGATGACGTATTTGATGCAGTGATAGTTGGGGGAGGGACCAAGGCCCTTTTTTTGGCGATGTACCTGACCCGTTATGCGGGCATGAGCGTCGGAATATTTGAGAAAAGACATGAGATCGGAGGATGCCTTGCCACAGAGGAAATTTCCGCCCCCGGATTTCGAGGCAACACGCATGCCACCATCATCGTGCCCTTTTATTACGCGCCGCTGTATCGTGACTTTCCCGAGTTCTGGGAATACGGAGCCCAAAGCGATCAGTATCTGGTTGCCGATGGCGCATCGTTTTGTAACAACGAGACCTGTCTTGCCATCTACAGCGAAAAACATGATCCGACCCAGGAGAAGAGCGCCAGGGAAATTGCCCGGTTCTCTGAGAGTGACGCTGATAAATGGCTCAAGCTCTGGGATTTGTACAAAAGCGATGAAATGCAAAATGTGCAACTGGAGGCGATGTTCAACCCGGCAGAATTTCGACTTGCCCCCGAGGTCGGGAACAGGCAGGTGGAGCTCTATCCACAGCTGGAAAAAGCCGGTTTCGTCCCCGACTCGTTCACAATGGCGGCCAGCCATCTGCGCTCCGCGCGGGATCAGTTCGAGAGTGATGAACTGATTTATTGTATGATGAGACTGATCCTTACCGGCAGGGATATTAACGATACTGGTGTCGGGATGGAGACATTCTTGCTGGGCGCTTCGCTGCCCATTTTAGGGTTTGCCCGCGGAGGAACCCACCACATTGCCCATGCCGCCCACCAGATCCTTGTGCAGGGCGGGGTAAAATTCTTCACGGCTACGGGAGTGGATAAGGTTGTGATAGAAGACGGAACCTGTACGGGTGTTCGTCTGGAAGACGGCAGCGAGGTGAAAGCCCGGAAGCTGGTGGTGAGCACACTGAATCCGGCGCAGCTATGCTTCGATCTGATCGGTCGGGAGAATATCGAGGACCCCAAGATCGCCCGTCGCGTGGATAATATAGAAAGCGACTTTCTGTGCCTATTGTGGTATTCCTATGCGCTTCACGAAGCCCCCAATTACGAAGCCGCGGCGGCATTTAATCCGGATATAAACCAAACCCAATGGCTGGCGCTGGCTAACGATGCCGACCCCGACCACATAGCAAGAGAGTGTCACTATCAGAAACTGCATCAACTCCCGCCGCCGCAGGACTATTGTCCGGCCATCTGGTGTCACAGCCTTGTGGATCCCTCCTATGCCCCGGAAGGGAAGCATATTGCGCAAAGCGAGCAAGTTGGCCCCCCCGCTCCTACCTATAGCGCTATGGAATGGCAGGAGGTGGAGAAGAACTACCTTGACAACCTGCTGACACTCTGGCAGAAGCACGCCCCCAACATGACACGGGATAACCTCATAGGCGTTGATTGCAACAGCCCCTACGATTTGCAACGCATGAGCAACCTGGGGCCCAATGGGAACATGGCTGTTATTGATTGCTCACCCCACCAGAGCAATGATAACCGGCCCATTCCGGAGCTGGCCAACCACAGGACCCCCATTAAGAACCTGTACGCAACGGGATCGGCGTGGCATGTGGGAGGGTTCGCTTCGTCTACGGAAGCCTACAATTGTTACAAGATCATTGCCACCGATCTGGACCTGGGGAAGCCTTGGGAGGAGCCCGGTAAGGAAGAGCCATTCTCTCTGGTGGAGGAAACGCGAGCTGTGACCAGACGGATGCGCGAATCGTTCAAGACCGGTGGCGAGGGAAGTACGGCGTAGCCGCCGTGTCCGGGCAGGTACACACAATTGGATGCACAACATCCTATTGAGATCTGACTGAAATGGGAAGCTTCGACGATTCGGAGAATTTCTTGCCAAAAATATTGCTAAAGGAGTATATTAAGGATACAAGCATAGGATGATAAAGAAC
>PIVW01001442.1 GCA_003353825.1 Chloroflexota bacterium | reverse complement strand
GGCCTATTTCTGGAAGAGATAGGGCCGCAGGCGACCCCACAAGGGTGCTCGAAGCTGACACCAGAGACTGTGGAACGCTTCTTTCTGGTGTATGCAAAGAACAAAGGTCGATCAGCATCTCGCTCGATGCAGGCAACACTGCGTACATTCTTTCGATTCTGTTTGCAGCGCGGATACATTCACCAACCGCTGGATTGGGCGGTACCAACGCTACGCTGTTACCGACTGGCAACAGTGGTACGTGGCATCCGTGACGAGCAGGCGCTCAAGCTACTCAGAAGCATTGATCGGGGTAATCGTGCAGGGCGACGTGATTATGCGATCCTCCTACTTCTGTATACCTACGGAGTGCGTAACGGCCAAGTCCGTGCACTTGGACTTGAGGATATCGACTGGGCTGGTGATCAGATCATGTTCAGGGCGCTGAAGCATGGCAAAGACTCGTTGCTGCCCTTGACTCAGGAGGTGGGGGAAAGCTTGCTCGATTATCTCCAGAATGTCCGCCCCACATGCTCTGATCCCCACCTCTTTTTGACGCTACGTGCGCCGTATCGCGCATTGGCAAGCAGCGGCGTGGTATCCAACATCGTCGCGTATCGCCTTCGAGTCGCCGGTATTGATATCCATAGCA
>PIVW01001441.1 GCA_003353825.1 Chloroflexota bacterium | reverse complement strand
ATTTCTATTGATATCGATAACGATATTGAGCTTGCCATTGCTATGGCTATTGAGATTGGTATCTGCATCGATCTCGGCAAGCACTCCTTCGCTCATTCCTGAGAACACAATCGGCGGAACATTCAACGAATCGCACGATCCTTTTGCTAACCGATAAGCCTCAAGAATCTGGGTTGTCGCGTCATCGGTGATGTTCGCGAACTCAAGAGATAGGGAAGCTCTTGTTGGCAAGCTGCCCCACAATCGCTTTGATGCCACGCCGCTTTGTGATCTAACCCCGCTTGTTGGCCAAATCGGGGCTCTATAGGTTCGGGCAGTTGGATGTAGCTCAGGGAAGTTGGTAGCCATCAGCCTTCAATTGTCCACTTGGTTGCGTCGTCAAAGCCTGAGGCAATTTCCAAGATCCCTCTATCCAACGGCATGTGTACTGCCTCAATTGTATAAGTGCCGTCCTGGGCTGGGCTGATGCTTTCGATCTGGTACGTGTTAGTTGATGTGATGTCTTTCGTCTCAGTGAAGACAACACCAGTTGGTGATGCTGTGCCGTCCTCGTTGACGATCAGCGTGGTTTCAACTGGTGGGTGATCGTTGTTCCCATCCCATGCCACCACTTCAGTGGAGCCGGGTTCAA
>PIVW01001440.1 GCA_003353825.1 Chloroflexota bacterium | reverse complement strand
CTCGAGTTCAAGTCCGTGATCATACCTCGAGTTCAAGTCTGTGATCATACCCTCGAGTTCAAGTTGGTGCTTAAATTTGCTGTAAACAATTCAATGTGGATAAATAGTTCTTATGTATTAATATGCCGGGAAAGAGCACAACAAAGTAACACAATTAAACAATGCCATGTAACTGAGTACTATGGTATCGAGTATTGCTTTTGCCACACTCTTTTCTCACCGACAAAATACAATATCCAATGAACACAGTCTCCATGCCTCACAGCTATGGAGTCTGAGATTGGCTATTTAAATTGAAATTATTTACAAACATAATTAAAACACAAAATCTTGTAATCAAAAGTATAGAAACGAATTCCTACTTAACATGTCACTTTGTCACAACTTTTGACTCGTGGGAATAAATGTGGGAAAAACTGTGAGAAACAATTTTTTTTTCTCTAGTGCGTGTGACTCGAGTTCAAGTCCATGTGATCATACATTATAAATGACACATTTTTGCGTTATAAATGACACATTTTTTTGTTTGTTTGTAGTTTGCACGCAGACATTCAGTCGATATGGATGCTCAAATATGATTTTGAAACAATTGCAAATGTAGATAAATAGTTCTTATGTATTTTTATGCCGG
>PIVW01001439.1 GCA_003353825.1 Chloroflexota bacterium | reverse complement strand
TCAAGCATGCGAATATCGATCGGTAAACTAAAGGCCTGTCCGCGGAAAATGCTGATGAGGGGATAACCGGCTTGATCGCTCACATCTACGGTTGCCAGATTGTGAAAGCGTTCCGCCATACCGTTATTGACCGGAAACGAATTCGCGCCACTAGCCTCGATGATTTCGCCATAGGGTGAAAAAGCTGGCTTCGTAAGAGCTCTAACTGTCAAGGATATGGAGTTCGTCATTCTGCAATCTTGCCATACCGGCACTAGCCAGCGATAGCCCCGTCCGTAGCGTTATCCAGATGCGCTTGCCCGAAGACAGCGAAGTATCTTTGCGTAAGAGAGATTTCCTTATCTACACCTTTTATACCAAAGGCCGTTGATATTATCCTTCCGGTTTGTGATGGGTGCGCCAGTGCCTGGCAATATCAATCCGCCGTGTCACCCACACACCCTGATGTTTTTGTATGTAGTCAAGAAATCGCTCAAGTGCGCCAGTTCGGCCAGGCCGCCCCGCCAGCCGGCAATGCAGGCCGACACTCATCATTTTGGCAGTACCGGCCTCCCCTTCGCCTAACAGTACATCAAACGTATCGCGCAGGTAGCTAAAAAATTGATCGCCAGCGTTAAAACCTTGCGGTGTCG
>PIVW01001438.1 GCA_003353825.1 Chloroflexota bacterium | reverse complement strand
ATAGACGAAGTTCTTATTACGATCGGGGGTGGAACTCTTCGGAAAGGTGCGTATCCATCCGTTGTTGAGCCACCACTCCATGAACATACCCATATGCTGTATCTCAGCAAGGGCGGCGAACCAGCCGTCAGTGATAATCGTAAGGTGGGCCAAGTAGCCGTACAGTCCCTTTCGAATATACACTGCCAGTTTGTCTGCAAAGTGTCCGATCTCATCGTCACACAGGGCCTCCAGCGTGGGGTACAATGAGTCAGGTTGAGTGCCATCCGTGCGGCGCGGTAGAAGCGAGATAAACAATGGGTAGATGATGTGAGATGCACTCATCGAGGCAAAATGATTCTCATCATATTCTCCGAACTGCGTAATGTAGCCGCCATCACGGCGGTGTGGGTGGTGGACTGAGTCTGCTACCTGGTTACGCCATCGTGCCATGAAGTCGCGTCTGAAGGACTCGCTCCAGTGTTCCCAGAGGATAATATCTTCGAGGCGGGGTCCGCCACGCCAATGGGCTACGGTGTCACTCAGCATAATGCGAAGGGCGGCGAACGAGACCTTGTCGTAGGGGTATACGTGACCCTTGCTGATAAAGGGGCGTCGGCTATCGATCATCGTGATGTCTGCGTGATCCGTCTTT
>PIVW01000177.1 GCA_003353825.1 Chloroflexota bacterium | reverse complement strand
ATGAAATTGGTGGGAAAGGTGACTGAGCCCGCTGCCCGAGATACCGTAATCTGCTTGTCCTCCATAGGTTGCCTTAACATCTCCAGCATGCGGTTGCCGAACTCGGGCAATTCATCCAAAAAAAGAACACCGCGATGGGATAGGCTGATCTCGCCGGGCCGGGGCCAGCGCCCACCTCCGATCAGACCTGCGTAGGAAATGGTATGATGGGGCGCGCGAAAGGGGCGGGTGCGCACTAAGGGCGTGTCGGCAGGCAACTGATCGGCCACCGAATAGATGCGGGTCACATCCAGGGCCTCGGTCTCAGTGAGACGAGGGAGAATGGTAGGCAGGCAGCGGGCGATTAAGGTTTTGCCAGATCCGGGAGGGCCGGTCATCATCATGTTGTGGCCGCCGGCTGCCGCTACTTCAAGAGCCCGTTTTACATGCTCTTGCCCCTTGACGTCTGCCAGATCTACTGCATACGTGCTGGCTTCACTTTCGGTCGAGCTAAACAGCTGTGGGGGGATCGGTACCACGCCTGCAAGATGGTTGACCAAATGAGTGAGATGGTCCACCGGGATCACCTCGATACCCTCGATCAGTGCAGCTTCGCTTGCATCCACTTCTGGTACATACAAGGATTTGTATCCCTGCTGCCGCGCGAAATCCGCCATAGGTAACATGCCGTTGACATGGCGCAGGCTGCCATCCAGCGCCAATTCGCCAATAAAAACCGAACCATCCAACGCATCCATGGGAATCTGGCCCGTTGCTGCAAGAACACCCACGGCAATGGGCAGGTCGTATGCCGGGCCGCGCTTCGGGATATCTGCAGGGGCCAGATTAACCGTGTAGACACCCATCGGAAAACTGAGGCCACTGTTACGAATGGCCGACCTTACCCGAACGCGTGATTCTTGCACAGCCGTATCTGGCAACCCCACCATAATAAACTTAGATATCCCCCCACCTTTATCGGTTTCTACCTCAATAATCTGGCCATCCAGGCCTAGTACTGCACAAGAGTAAACTTTGGCAAGCATAGATTCAATTCTACCGTGGTATGGGATTGGCAAGAGTGGGGCCTACCAAGCCAGTATACCACGACGTGTCGAATGAATTGAAAGTTCGATTGTCGTTTCCTCCCCACCTCCTCGATCTAGAGACGATCAAGCCGAATGCGCTGCCTGGGCGAGTGCTGTCGCCAGCTCAGTCACATCTTCATAGGGAGAAGATCCTCCTGCCAGTTTGACAAGTGCACTCCCTACCACGACACCATCGGCCAGTTGTGCGACCGCGGCTGCCTGCTGAGGGGTACCAATACCAAAGCCCACAGCTAAAGGAAGATCGGTGTGTCCGCGCACTCGCGTCACAAAATCGGCCAGATGGGGAGGCAGTTCATTGCGAGCGCCGGTGATGCCGGTTACGCTCACCAGGTAAAGGAAGCCATGGCTGTGTCTGGCCGCCAGCGCGAGTCGTTCCGCCGTGCTGGTAGGCGCAACCAGATAAACCATTGCTAACCCATGTTTTTTGCATGCCGCTTCCATCTCGCCGGCTTCGTCCGCTGGTAAGTCTGGGATGATAAAGCCATCCACACCGGCGGCGGCAGCGTCGGCCGTGTAACTAGCGATGCCATAGGCCAGTATGGGATTGAAGTATCCCATAAGCAACATCGGCGTGGTAATGCCGCGATCGCGCAGCGCACGCACGGCCTTGATACAGTGGGATGAAGTCACACCTTGAGCCAGAGCCCGTTGGGTGGCAGCCTGAATGGTGGGGCCATCGGCCAGCGGGTCGGAGAAAGGGACGCCGACTTCGATCAAATCGGCGCCTGCGTCTGCCAGTGCCTGGATCAGGTCGATACTGGTGGATAGATCAGGATAGCCCACCGGTAAATAGGGCATAAAGGCTGAACCTTTAACCTTGTTGAATGCGTTGCTAATACGTTCGTTTCCAGTCATTTTTTTCTCGCTCAAGGAGGATCTGGCGATCCTCCGTTTTCGCAATGTTGCCGGATTTAGTTATCCGGTGAGAGCAATCACTCATTTATTAACCCACACACATCATCAATAGGAATGATGCAAGGTTTGTCAGTGTAATAGAACGCTGCACTAGACCACAAATATTCCTCAAGGCTTGCTGACAATTTCCAATGATCTTGACAAGAGTTGGTATGAATATACTCAAATTTCTGACGGAGGAAATCGACAGTATAAACTTGTTTGGCAAGATATCCTTCCTCCCAAACGCTATGACCTCTGGTCGTTTGCAGCAGCATCAGAGCCTTTCGATTATTCTCCAGCTTTATTTGCCGAATAATGCGACCAGGCGTCCATTTTTTGTAGTCACGGACAAAATTTTTTAGGGGGAGCGCTTCCTTGAATTGCATGATTACATGAATGTGATTTGGCATAACGACAAAAGTGTAGAGACGCACACCCAATCGTAGTCGAGTGCAATCAAGAGCATCAACTAACAGACGACGAAATACGGCCAGCTGAAAGATACGTTGCAGGTTCAGTGCCCCAGTCGTAATAAGATATAGGTGCTCTGGATCGAATTTAGGTCGCCAACGGCTCATTGTCTATTTGTGCTGAATGAAGCGTAAGATATGCTGCATCCAAATGCTGGATCTGGCGATCCAGCAAGAGCGTGATGTTAACTATCAAGGGCACTCATGACAGTATCCAGATCTTTATCTCCACGCCCAGAAAGATTGATAAGGATGAGATGATCGGTGGACAATGTGGGCGCCAACTCAAGGACATGGCCGACAGCATGGGCGCTTTCCAGAGCGGGGATAATACCTTCGTATTCACATAAGGCCTTGAATCCGACCAATGCCTGGTCGTCCGTGCAGTAGGTGTATTCTGTACGTCCCAGATCGCGCAGATACGCGTGTTCGGGGCCCACCGAGGCATAATCCAGGCCGGCACTGATACTGTGCGTGAGCATGATCTGGCCGTCGGCATCTTGCATCACATACGACTTGGTGCCTTGCAGCACGCCCAAACGTGATATCGTCGGATCGGCAAAGCGAGAGGCGTGTTCGCCGCTCTCGATGCCCCGGCCACCAGCTTCTACCCCCAGCAGGCGTACTGACTCATCCTCCAAAAAGGGGTGGAAAATGCCGATAGCATTGGATCCGCCGCCAACACAGGCGACAATGGTATCGGGCAAGCGGCCCACCTGATCCTGCATCTGCTGATGGGCTTCGATACCAATGATGCGCTGGAAATCTCGTACCATGGCCGGGTAAGGATGCGGGCCCAGCGCCGAGCCCAACAGATAATGTGTGTTGCCCACATTCGTGACCCAATCACGAATCGCTTCATTGATCGCATCCTTGAGGGTTTTGCTACCACTTTCCACCGCTCGCACTTCAGTGCCTAGCAGTCGCATACGAAACACGTTTGGCGCCTGTCGGGCCATATCCACCGTGCCCATGTACACCACACAATCGATCCCTAACAATGCCGCGGCTGTGGCAGTGGCCACACCATGCTGACCCGCGCCCGTCTCCGCGACAATACGTTCTTTTGCCATGCGCTTGACCAATAGAGCCTGGCCCATGGCATTGTTGATCTTGTGCGCACCCGAATGCGCTAGATCTTCACGTTTGAGGTAGATCTGTGCTCCACCTAGTTTCTCACTCAAACGCCTGGCATAGGTGATGGGTGTGGGGCGGCCCACATAATTATGCATATAGCTGTTGAATTCTTCCCAAAAACCGCGATCATCGCCCGCCGTCTGGTAAACATTTTCTAGTTCGGCCAGAGCCGGCATCAGGGTTTCGGGAACGAATTGGCCGCCATAAGGGCCGAAACGGCCGCGTGCATCGGGGACGGTAGATATTGGAGATTGGAGATTGGAGATTTTTGTCATCGCATGATTAGAGGAGAGCGGGTGTAAGGTTGGCTGCGGGATATCTTCTCAATAACTTGGGGGAGCAAACCCGTCCACGAAGGCATGTCCTGAGCGTAGCCGAAGGGTGGACGTCCGGCGCAGGTTCGTAGAACTCCGCCCCCAGAGCTCGAATTCATTCGGTGAGTGCCCCGAGATATTGAGAAGATACGCTGCAGGTATTAGGTATACCATACGAAAGGCGTTTGTCATGAACTTCCCGTTTAGGCATGAGGAGGCAGATCGAGTGGCGAAGTCAAGTGTTTGTCGAGGATTCGAAACTGTCAAGGCGATATCTGTCCTTTGGCTGCGGCGATAAAAGACCTCAGTGCATCATGATCTTTGCGGCCTGGTTTTGTTTCGACACCGCTACTTACATCGACGCCCCAGGGTCGCACTGTCGCCACAGCATCGGCGACAGTGCCAGGATTGAGACCTCCGGCCAGAAGCAAACGGCAGGAGCGGGCTAACGCCGACGCGATCTCCCAATCGGCGCCATGGCCAGTGCCGCCGTAGGCGTCAGGATCGTAGGCATCCACCAAGAGGTCGGGACCGGCAACGGGTGCGAGAGCGGCGAAACATCGGGCATCCCGCTCTGCTTCAAGCAACTCAGTGGGACGTATGGCCTTGAAAGCCCGGCCGCTGAGTTGTTTCACGCCGGCGGGGGTTTCATCGCCATGTAATTGGGCCAAATCCAGTCCGGTCTGGTCGAGGATCTGGCGAACGGATGTGAGAGGTTCATTGACGAACACGCCGGCCGTTTGAAAGCGGGAATGCCACTGCCGGAGTTCCTTAAGGATATCGGTGATTTGTCTGAGCGTAACATAGCGCGGGGATTTAGCATAACAGATAAACCCCAATAAATCAGCCCCTGATTTGAGAGCTGCCAGAGCATCTGCACTATTGGTGAGTCCACATATTTTGACAAGTGTCATATGAAACATGTCCTTACTGAGGGAACGACCTTAGCGATTGTATCATTGACTCGTGATCTTACAAAGGTGGTTCCTGGAATCATTTGGTTTTTGTACTAACGTGAGAACGACGATACCGCATTGCCAAGTTTGAGAGATCACATCGTTTTCTGGTACTCTACTAAAGGCAGGTGTCAATTCGCAAGTTCTCGTTATCAGTTCTTGCCTGCCGCTCTCAGTGCAAGCATTCTCTGGTTCTGTCAAAGGGTAGGCTACATCCTCTTTGGCGGCCGCTTGGTTACGCATGCTGATGAGATAACTTGTTACAAATATAAGTACCGGATGACACAACCTTTTGCAGTCCCGGAGGTCGAAAAGTACTCATGTCAACTATCGCTATGTTTGAAGGTCTGGTTGTCGATGAAAAAGGGGAGACGCTAGAAGTAGCGTGGGTGGGTAGTGATGCCTGTTACGTGATCGATGATGGCGATTTCCGCCGCCATATCGATGCCGAAGAGGTGGATCGCCAGGTACTTAGTTTCTTCAAGGAGCAGGTCGAAGCACATCGTGATGTCGCCGTGCGCGGCATTTTGGATATGATGGGCAAGGATGACATCTTCAGTAAAACCGCGGTTGAGTATTCGATCAATCAAATGGATGAGGCCGTAGGCCAACAGATCCCACCCCAGGCGCGAGATATGTTGCGCTCCGTGGGATTCAAGATCTTGATCGACTTCCACGGCAAGGTGATTGATATCGAACTACCAGAAGGGGATATTGAACTGTAAGATCACCGTGATGAACTTAACAGCTCGCCAACAACGCCGGTTATTTTGGCTGCTTCTATCCCTGACCCTTGCAGTGATGGTCGTGCTGCAAGCATTTGGCACGCCCTTACAAACTGATGCTGCGCCCTTAGGGATCGTCTCCTATGAACTTGCAGGTGATGTCGCCACAGCCGCAGCCATCCTCACAAGTTGGGATGGGGAAGCGCGCATTCACGCCGGGTTCAACCTGGGACTCGATTACCTCTTTATGTTGGCTTATGCTCTAACTATTGCTTTGGCGTGCCTCTGGGGCGCCGCAGTGCTAGGTCAACGATGGAATCTGGTAGGGCTGGCAGGCGTTATCCTGGCGTGGCTTTTAGGACTGGCTGCGATTCTCGATGCTATTGAGAATGCTGCCCTTTGGCACATGTTGGTTAGAGGTGCAGCCGATCCTTGGCCCCAGATCGCATTTTGGTGTGCAGCGCCGAAATTCGCCATTGTGGCATTGGGGCTGGTATACGCACTCGTCGCCTTCCTGGGCTGGATTGCGCTGCGATTTCGGCGCCGTTAGTCCCGTTTGCAGAGCGCCGGCAACCCGATGGGTTATCTGCCCCAATCCGCCATGCGTTCGTTGGCGAAATCATATTTGAACTCGATGCCAGATAATGGCGCAGGGGCGAAGGGCCGGGCGCGGCTGCCATCTGTATTCATCTGCCAGAGTTCCCACGAACCACGCCTATTGGTCGAAAAGAGGATGGTTTTGCCATCAGGGCTGAGTGTGGGGGCTACACTGTGTACCGGCGCATCGCGGATGCCTGGGGGGGCGGTGAGCGCGAATTCTCCACTGCCATCGGCGTTATGCCGCCAGATATCCCAGTGATCCCCCGATCGGCGCGTAGTGTAGAGAAACTGTCCGTCGGGACTATAGATAGCCGGTCCCAAGGTGCTGAGTTTGACCAATGGTTGGGGGGGTTCATTGCCTGAACTGCGAGTAAACGCCAGCCCCTCGTGCTCTAAAAACACCACTCGATCACTGGAAGGATCATGAGAAGGCGATCTGGCATCGTTTCCGGTCGGCAGATCCCTAACACTGCCATCGCCGAGATTGTAACGCCGCAGCCCGCCCAAATTACGTGTCACAGCTGGGAAATCTGAGATACAGAAACGGCCAAATGAAGATTCGATACAGTCTTTACCACCAAAAGAATCGCGCAGTTCCTCCCGGCTTCGACATCCGAATGGCGTCGAGATGCAATTAATAGTTCCAGTAGATCGTTCGAAAACAATGGCGGAGCCGTCAGGTGTCCAGGTGGGGGAGCGAGGTTTGTTGGCGGCATGGAGATGGCGTTCCCCCGTACCGCCGGTATCGATGAGCCACAATCCACGGGGTTCGTCCCAGCGCGTGAAGGCGATCTGCTTTCCGTCGGGGCTGAGTGCCGGGTCAAACCCGCGCGTCAATCGGCGCAGGCCCGTACCGTTGGCGCCGATGATGTAAATGTCGCCGCCATTGCGCGTTTGGAAGACGATCTTGCCCCCTGCACTGGCGGATTGCGCGGCAGGAACGGTTGTCGATACAGCTCCAGTAATAGGCAATGATTCGATATCTGCGCTGGTTTCGAGGTAAGGGGCAGCCACCCAACCCTGCTCGTTCTGACTTGTCGCTATTTCCAACCAGGTGGTGTTCCCCGTCCGTCCCAATAGAGAGACATCTTCACCACTACTCAACGATCCGATGACACGTGTGTCAGTGCCAGGACCTGCGCGTAGGTTCAAGCGCCTGGGCAGAACCAAGGCGGTAATCGTCGATTCTGACTGAATCAATTCGGTCGAGCCAGGTGTGGGCGTTACCTTAATGGGGGTTGGGACAGTGTCTGCGGACAGCTTGTCTAGATCACCAAAAACGACAAGCTGAGACGATTGCATCCAGCCGGTCGTAGGCTCTCCATCTCGGGCGGCCAAAAATCGAACGTGTAACCACCCACCCTCACGATCTAGGATACCCACACGCGTGCCTGCGGGTAAGCTCCTTTGTATAGCGCCACCTGGCGCGTCGAGCAGAGGGGCGCTGGAGACCTGGACATAACCACCGGGCAGTCGTCCTGAAACCGCAGTAACTCGCGCCCTCTGCGTGGTAGATTCAGCGGGCCTGGTCGCCGCGCGGGTGGGTGTGGCCGTCAGCTCGGGGGCTTGAATCCGTTGTACAACTTGCCTTGTGTTGCGGACTGGCAGGGTGGGGAGTGTCTCTGGCGTGGCGAAGGGTACAGCTTGCGGTTGGGGAGAGTCCTCTGCAGAGTTACAAGCCGCCAGGATGAGAGCGAGTAGGGCTATCAGGCACAGTATGCAGGCAGCGCCAATTGAGCGGATCGGCAGTAAATAAACGCGACCTCTAGCAGTTATTGACATTTGCATCGTTCACTCATATCGCAAGGCATCGATAGGATGCAACTGAGATGCCCGCAGGGCAGGATATATCCCGAAAACAACGCCTACAATCGTGCTGACACCGACGGCCAGGAGGATGGCATCGCTGGTGACAACGGCAGAAAGATCCTCTGAAAGGCTGGCCAAACCGATAGCACCGACAAATCCCAGAACCATGCCAAATATCCCACCAATCAAACTGAGGACAACGGCCTCGACCAGGAATTGGGTGAGGATATGCCGGCGTTTGGCTCCAACCGCTTTGCGCAGGCCGATTTCGCGGGTGCGCTCAGTAACAGATACCAGCATGATGTTCATGATGCCGATGCCGCCGACCACCAAGCTGATGGCGGCGATCCCCCCCAGAAACGTATTCAGCACGCCGATGATGTTGCCAAAAATATCAAGGATATCAGCCTGATTGATCACGCTGAAGTCATCCTCGTTTAGGAATGTGATATTATGCCGCCTGCGCAATAGATCTTCGATATCGGCAACGGCCGTATCCAGGCGGTCTTCACCGGCAACCTTAGCCATTATGAGCGATAGCGTTGGTTCGCCACGGGAGCTGCGCATGTAAGGGAATAGACGCTGCTGTGCAGTGGTAACCGGTACAAATATCAGGTCATCAAAACTGCCAAATCCCCCACCCCCCTTTTCTTCCATCACACCCACTACACGAAAGGGAAGACCATTGATGCGTATGGATTGGCCAACAGGGTATTCATCGGCACTAAATAGCTTTTCGGCCACACGGCTGCCCAAGGCTACAACGCGCGCTTCGCCCAGTACATCCTCTCCCGAAATGAAGCGCCCCTGTACGACCGCGTAGTTGCGCACGGCA
Organism: Chloroflexota bacterium; assembly: GCA_003353825.1. The sequence continues at coordinate 1,986 of PIVW01000177.1, read as the reverse complement.
GGAAAGGCCTCGTTGGTCCCTGTTACGGAAATCTGCAATGTGTTCTTGCCCCTTGATACATCAGCCGAACTGTCGATCTCAGGCACTGCCGCCACGACATCAGGAACTTGCAACGGATCATTGATCGCCCGCCAATCGCCATTGGTAAGTGGTTGGCTGGGTCGTTGCCTGGAATTGCTCAATTGCTGGTCGCTTAGGTTGCCTGGCACAATGATAAGTAGATTGGAACCGGCGCTTTGTAACTCTTCGGTTACCATCTGTTGCACCCCCTGCCCCACACTCATTAGAGCGATCACAGCGCCAACGCCGATAATGATGCCGAGCATGGTGAGGATCGAGCGCATTTTATTGGCCGCCAGCGCACGGAGGGCAATGCGAAATGATTCGATAACACTCATGTCTGCGCCTCCTCGATAGCCGTCATTGTATCGTGTCCGCTATCAGCCTCATGGTTTGATTCGAGTTCGACACTCACTATTTCAGCCTCGCCAGGGTCGTCGTTAACATGTTGATTCTCATCATTAAGCAAGTCACTGGTTCGGCGGGTATACGCCTGTTTACCGGCAGAGCGAGGGTTTTTCACTCGACTGTCGCTGATGATCCGCCCATCTTGCAGGCGCACAATGCGACGCGTGTGCTCGGCGATATCCGGTTCATGTGTGACGAAGATGATAGTCATGCCCTGTTCGTCATTCAACGCCTGAAAGATGCGCATGATCTCGGCGCCAGATTTGGAATCGAGATTTCCGGTGGGTTCATCGGCCAAAATGATGCTGGGATTATTGACCAAAGCTCGGGCAATGGCCACACGTTGCTGCTGGCCGCCTGATAATTCGTTGGGGTTGTGATGAAGTCGATCCCCAAGTCCGACAAGTTCCAAAGCCTGTTTCGCCCGTTCTCGACGATTGCTCACCCCACCGTAAACAAGGGGCAATTCCACATTTGCCAGCGCCGATGTCCGTGGCAGTAGATTGAAACTCTGAAAGACAAAACCGATCTTGCGGTTACGAATGTCTGCCAATTGATCGTCGCTCATGCGTCCCACGTCCTCGCCATCCAACATGTACAGGCCAGCAGTGGGGATATCCAGCGCGCCCAGTATATTCATCAGCGTGGACTTACCAGATCCGGAAGGCCCCATGATAGACATCAACTCGCCTGGCGAGATATGCAGACTGACACCTCGTAACGCCCGTACTTCCATCTCGCCCATTTCATAGACTTTTGTGACATCCTGGATTTCGATGAGTGCTTGTGGCTCGGCCATGTGCGCTAGCCTCCAAACATCTGCTGTTGCAGTAGTTCGCCCGTGCCGGTTCGGCGCACAGCCAATTCGTCGCCGGCCTGAACTCCTGACAGGACTTCGCTGAAAAGTTCGTTGCGCAGTCCCATTTCAAGGTTGGTTCGTGTAGGGATACCATCGACCAGCTTCTCTACATAGGCCTGTCCCGTCTGGCGATCGAGCCGCATCACCCGGTTGGGGAGAAGTACGACACCCAGGGCTTGTTCTGTGGTGATCACCACTGCCGCCGTCAATCCCGCCCGTAAAGGGATATCGGAGGGATCGATATCGACGGTAACGCCATAAGTTACAATGCCCCCGCCAGAGCCAGAGCCACCGCTGCCGGATACAGGGGCGATGCGGTTGATAACACCCGTGAGTTCGGCATTTTCTATGGCATCGATTGAAATAATGGCTTCTTGGCCCACAGCCAGTTGGCCAATGTCGATCTCGTCGACATTCAATTTGATATTAAAACCTTCGTCATCGGTCAAAACGATGGCTGAGAGCGCTGGGTTGGGCGTTTCGTTTTCCCGAATATTGACGGCGCCGACAACGCTATCGATTGGGGCGACAAGGACAGCGTTTTCGGCATGGTTCAGTAGAAGAAGAAAGCACGTTAACAATTGAATGAGGAAGAAAAGCAGCACCTCGTGTAAGATTTGGACATTTATTACAAAACCAAACACACACAAGGAGACTGC
>PIVW01000176.1 GCA_003353825.1 Chloroflexota bacterium | reverse complement strand
ATACCGATTTGTAGTCCCGTTTCTTCTCTGAATGGTACGGTAATTCCTCACTCTTTTTGTTCTTTATTGCCCTATGGGGATAAGTCTCCGCTCGCAATATCAAAAACAATAACATCAGTCTATATCCCATTTCCAGTAATTGCTTGAATAGGCTCCGCTCAACTTCATAGGCTGTCTCTTCTTCGCTGCTCTTTACATACTTCAACATCGATTCGAACTCTTGGCGAATCTCTTGTATAGACCTTCAGATAATGTTTTGGACAAAGTAGCCTCTTGGCAAGCGTGAGGATCAGGCCAAAAGTCAAGATCTTTTTCTGAACGTCTATACAATCTCTTCTGAGTTGGATGACATAGCTCCTCTCCTGGTTTGTTTGAAGGCCGATTGTTTTGCCACCTTCAGTTTACCAGATGTGCTGTGTCTCCAACTCGTTTAGGACACACCCTATTCAAATGCACCCCGCCCCCACTCAAAATCAGGTCTTCAGCGCTCTACTGTTTCTCTATCGCCTTACGCCCGCAGTCCGAGTCAAGATCGAGCAATCGAGATTGCCCAGTTAGTCAAGATGACTGACATCCCCAAAGAACTCCACAAACCAGGTTTTGCCGTCAAGCACAAATACATTGAGTGATACATTTCTTATCGTAAAATGACGTGGTTTATGCAAGGGGATCGCCAGCGTATGGCGCAGCAAGCAGTTGATCATGCCGCCGTGCGTGACCACAGCGATGGTGTCGCCGACATGGTGGCGAGCAAGTCGCTCGAAACATGATACAGAGCGCTCGTAGAGTTGCCGGGTGCTCTCACCACCCGGCACCACATAGTCGGGATCACCACTGCGGTACGAGTGATAGGCTTCGGGATAAAGCTGTTCGATATCGGACCACAAGATCCCCTGGAACACACCGAAATGCCGTTCGCGCAAACACTGCTCCGCTGTGATCGAATGCCCGGTCTGCTGGGCGATCAGGTCCGCAGTATCGTAGGCTCTTTTGAGATCACTGCTGTAGAGATGCGAAAACTCATAGCTCACAAGGCGCTTGCCCAGGGCCTGTGCCTGAGCAACACCAAATCTGGTCAAGACGCCATGCTCTTGCCCTTGAGGACGGCGGGCGACGTTGTCTTCTGTTTCGCCGTGGCGGATCACCAGCAGCGTTGTTTTCTGACTCATCCGATCTCGCCGGCCTCCAACACCTTGCGGCTACCATATTGCTGCTCGTAGTATGCTTTAAAATCGCCATCTTTAAGCGGGCGCCACCACCACTCGTTGGCAACATACCAGCGCACTGTTTTGCGTATTGCGGTCTCGCAATCATACTGCGGTTTCCAGCCAAGTGTCTTGAGTTTGTCTACATTTAGCGAATAGCGTCTATCGTGGCCGGGCCGGTCCTCCACGTGTTGGATGAGGCTGCGAGAGGCGCCCAACTCATCCAGAAGGACTTCGACCATCCGCATATTCTCGAGCTCCTCCCCTGTACCCACATTATAGACTTCACCCAGCTCGCCCTGGTGCAATACTGAATCGATACCGGCGCAATGATCACCTACCCACTGGTAATCACGCATCTGTTTGCCGTCGCCGTATACCGGTAAGGGTTTGCCCTCCAAGGCATTGGTGACAAAGAGGGGGACGACTTTTTCCGGATATTGATAGGGACCAATGTTGTTGGCGCCCCGCGTGATCGTCACCGGCAGTTGGTAGGTCACCCAGTAGGCCAAAGCCATAAGATCGCCACTGGTCTTGCTGGCGGCGTAAGGGCTGCGCGGGGCCACGGCATCGGTCTCTAATGATGAGTGGCCGGGCGGCACATGGCCGTAGACTTCGTCGGTCGAGATCTGGTGATAGCGTTCGAGATCAAACTTGCGCGCGGCTTCAAGCAATATGTATGTGCCATAGACATCGGTCTGGATGAAGGCATCGGGATCCATAATGGAACGATCGACGTGGGTTTCAGCAGCGAAATTGACTATAGTGTCGACATCATGCTCCTGAATGATTCGTTCTACCGTGGCACCATCACAGATATCGCCGCGTACGAAAGTATAACGGGGTTCATCACTGACAGCGGTCAGATTATTGAGATTCCCTGCATATGTGAGTTTGTCGTAAACGACCACATTGTAGTCGGGGTATTTATCCAGAAAATAGTGAATGAAATTGGCGCCAATAAATCCGGCAGCACCGGTAATCAAGAAGTTTTTCATAGTAGCGTTTGGGTGTTGATTGGTGGCGAATGAATTCAAACTATCGATAAATCTTAATGCGTCATTTGCTGAGAGATTGGAGATTGGTTGATTAGATATTGACACGTTACACGCGAACAGAATCTCTGATTTCTGATCTCGAACGAAGTTCTGTTAACGGACACGAACTCATCGTTCACATCCGACCTCAGTTTTCTGACCTCTGACTTCTAATCTCCGATCTCTGATCTCTTTCCCTCCGCCGTCCCATTTCCAGAAGATCAAAACTTCGGCTCAAGGTCAAGGTAGGGATATCCAAAAAAATGGATGCGTAATCTTCGTCTCCAGTAGGAAGCTGGCCGACATGGCGTTCTCGTTCATCCGGCGCGCAGGCTGAGACAAGGAATGTCATATCACCGCGCTGGAACAATAACTCGCCGGTGGCAGCGATTTCTTCTCGGGCTTTCTGCATGCGGCGCTGCATAGCGGGCAAGACATATTGCCAGAAATTACGAGTGTAGGCATCTTCCTGTTGCCCCATAGCATGGTAAGCAGGGCAGAACTTGTCTGCCCAATAACGCTCGGCGTTGTGGAAAGCTGGTGAGATTAAATCGGCGTGCAAGGTTACGTCCAGGGTTGCTCCCAGCCACTCGATCCGCAGCATTGCATCGACTTGGCTCTTATGCAGATCAAAGTACGCCCCTGCATCGAAACGGCGCCAATGGGGATAGACATCCTGTAATCTATCAAGCCGATCAGCGAGTAGGGAGACTGCATCAGCGAGACGTGGGCATCGTTGCTCAGGCTTATTTCTGATGGGAATACGATAGGCGGGCACAAACGGCTGCTCGATAACCTCTTGCACCATGCTATGGCAAGGCCAGCTTTGTTGGGGACGTGCGATTTGAGCAGCGAGAGCGGGTAGTGAATTCGGCAAGAGGGTCAGACAAGTCCTAGGCGAGAATGGTCGCCCAGAGTGAGTTTGAGCGCGCGCGGTTTGAGTTCAGAGTGACTCAGTTCCACATTGCGCCCAATTAGACTATCGGTGATGCGGGCAGGTACATCAGCAAGCACACTGTGCTCCAGCACCAAACTGTGTTCAATCTCTGTATTTTCGATCAGACAATCATGGTAGATCGAGGTAAAGGGCCCCACATAGCTGTTGATGATCCTGGTATTTTCGCCGATGATGGTCGGGCCGCGTACGATGCTATTGATGATCTGTGCACCTTGCTCAACGAAGGCGCGCTCATCCACCTGCGAATCCCGATCCACAAAGCCATTGATCTCAGGTGTCAGTTCTTCTAGTACCTTGCTGTTGGCGGCCAGCATGTCGATAGGCTTACCGGTATCGATCCACCACCCGCGGTGGATGTAAGGATGGACAATGAGGTCTTGATCGACCAGCCATTGGATGGCATCAGTGATCTCCAATTCGCCGCGCCAGGAGGGTTTGATCTTCTGTACAGCCTCGTGCACGTGCTTATCGAACATATAGATGCCAACCAGGGCAAGATCACTGCGCGGGTCGCGCGGTTTCTCTACCAGTTGTTTGATGGTTCGATCCGGGTTGAGTTCGGCAACTCCGTAATGTTGCGGTTCTTCTACCTGGGTAAGAACGATCTGGCAATTGTCGGTCGAGTTCTCGAATTCGCTTATCAACTCACTGATGCCCCCTTCGATAACATTGTCACCCAGAAACATCACAAATCGATCATCTCCCAGAAAACCCTCGGCAATGTGAACACAATGAGCTAAACCAAGTGGAGCATCTTGTTCGATATAGGTGATGTGAACCCCCCAGCGTTTGCCCTGCCCGACCGCGTCACTCACGCGCCGGCCATTCTCTCCGTCGCTAATAATGATCCCGATATCGTTTATCCCGGCATCACGAATGGCTTCGATCACACGAAAGAGGACCGGCTTATTGGCCACGGGGATCAGTTGTTTGGCGTTGGTGTAAGTCAGTGGATATAGGCGCGAACCTTTGCCACCACTTAGGATAAGTGCTTTCATCGGATTCTCTCCTCAATGAATCTCGATTCAATTTAGGTATACAACAGAGACACTGTACGAAACTCGCAAAAAACCGGCAAAACGGGGCAAACGCCTCAATCTACCGGCCTGACACGATATGGCATTTTGATACGGTTCAGGCGAAGTGTTCGCATCTTTATGGATTCAGCGGCACAACGAAGCGAATGAATTCGTTGCTCAGATTACTAAGCCCCCTCAGGGGTTCAGACATCTAGCCCTGCCCGTAGTAACTATATACGCTTTTATCGACCGCTGCGTTGGTGAGCACAGCACCTACCAGGCGTGCATTTACTTTTTCGAGCAGATCCTTAGCCCGCTGCGCCTGCTCGCGCTTGGTATGCCCGGCACTGACGACCAGCAACACGCCATCTACTTTGGCCGCCAACACTGCCGCGTCGGTTACAACGACGATAGGTGGGGCGTCGATCAAAACCATATCGACTTGCTCGGTCAACTGCGTCAAGAGCGCGTCCATGCGGTTTGATGCCAACAAATCGGTAGGATTGGGCGGCAGGGGGCCACTGGTCATCACCTGCAGATTTGCAATGTCGGTTGTTTGCAGCGGCAGGGGGGCATCAGGATCCAGCAGCGCTGAAGAAACCCCAGCGTTGTTTCCGATGCCGAATAGCTCATGCAAGCGGGGGCGACGCAGATCACAGTCCAGCAAGATCACCCGTTTACCGGCCTGAGCATTGATTACACCCAAGTTAGCAAGTGTAGTTGACTTGCCTTCATCTGGCGCGGAACTGGTCAGCAACAGTGTATGCAAAGGATGGTCCAGACTGGAAAATTCCAGGTTGGTGCGCAGACTCCGAAAGGCTTCGGTACGCGGAGAACGGGCATCGCTGATGGTAACGAGATCAACTGTCATAAATCACTTCTTAGTGAGTACATCAGGTTTGGGGCACAACCTTCTGGGCCTGTTCGGTGCGACGGCTACTACTTACTTTATCATTCTCGCCGCTGGGGATGGCGCCCAAAACCGCGGCGCCAAGATGTTTCTCTACATCCGCAGATGTGCGGATCGTTCCGGATTCAAGCCATTCCAGGAGAAAAACGATGGCAGCGCCCAACAAAGCACCGAGAATCAAACCGGCCAAGGCGTTGGTGGTGGGTTTAGGTTGCCATTGGGGGGCGTCACGGGCATTGTCCACAACGATCACGTCAATGCGGTCCCGTTTGTCCTGCTTCTGATTCCAGATATCTCGTTCATCTACAAAGACTTGGGCCATGGTTTGGACGATCGTAATAGCCGTTTGTGGATCGCCATCCTTGGCGATGATCTCCATGACAAAGCGGTCGGGTTCTGGATTGGCCTCGACTTCAGCCAGTAATTCGTACGAGTTCATATCGAGTTGCGCCCGATCGATGACCTTCTGGGCAGTGCGGTGCGTAAGCAAATTGGTCTGGAAATTGCGCAGCAGATCCTTGGTCGAATTACTCAATCCCCAGTCCGCCCGCGCCGGCAAAACACTTACCAGAATACGCGCCCGGTAAACTGGATCCTGCAGTCTGCTGAAACCGAATGCGGCGACACCGGCAATCAAAGCCGCCAGCACGATGATCCAGCCACGCTTGCGAATGATATACAAATAGGTCTTGATTTCCATCGAGTTCTGATCTCCTCGGCGGCAGCTAGAGCCCAGGTCGGGCAGGGGCCACCGGGTAGGCTATGGGGATATTAGGACAGAGAATTCAATGACTTGTGGAACTCTACCGTCATTTCAGGAAGCAAATCGGCAAGTTATTCTGTCCTGAGTCCTTAGGAGGGAGAATTCAATAACTTATGGAATTCTTCCGCTATTTCAGGGAGCAATTTCGCAAGTTATTCTGTCCTAAGGCCTTATTGTAGCATAAGGCTGGTGGCGACAAGAATCCGCACGAGAAAAGGGAATGGTGTTCGTTATCGTCTTGCTTAGAACAGAGAATTCAATAACTTGCGGAACTCTACCGCCATTTCAGGAAGCAAATCGGCAAGTTATTCTGTCCTAAGTCCTCAACCTCTAGACTGCTCGGCCCTGCAAGAAGTTCCCTCACAGAGTTATGATGATGGTTATGTTATACTATTATCAGGAGGTTGTACCATGTTAAACACGCCTACACAAGCCGAAATGCCCTCCTTATTATTACGGACGCGCCCGCTCTTCGACATGTCTGACGACGAGTTCTACGCTCTGTGCCATCTCAACCCAGAGTTACGTATGGAGCGAACGGCCAAAGGAGAGATCAACATGATGTCGCCCGCTGGGGGTGAAACCAGTCGCAAGAATGCTAGACTTATCCACCGGTTACAGGTATGGGCAGATGAACAAGGACAAGGGGTGGTATTCGATTCATCGGGAGGGTTTCAGCTACCAAATGGTGCTATCCGCTCACCTGATGCCGCCTGGGTGCTTCGCTCGCGTTTAATGCAACTGACGTTTGAGCAGAAACAGAAATTTTTACCTCTAGCGCCTGATTTCGTTGTCGAACTGCGGTCGCCATCGGACAGAGCCATCGACTTGCAGGATAAGTTACAGGAATATGTCGATAACGGAGTGCGAGTCGGCTGGCTTGTCGATCCAATCGAGCAGCAGGTTCTCGTTTATCGACCCGGCAAGAAACTTGAGCAGGTGTCGGGTGCGCGAGGTCTCTCAGGCTACCCAGAATTGCCAGGTTTTTTGTTGAATCTAGTGGAGATTTGGGAACCGGGGTTCTAAGTACAATGAGGCCTTGGTCTTCGTTTCGGCCATCCGCAGTGAGGCGTTTCTTTCTAACTACTACATGCTGTAGGTTGCTTTTTGGAGACCATCCATATTGTGGCAGCATTTGTTGTGGTCCAATATAGTGGCCGAAACGAGAATCAACGCCTACAATGACATAGATTTCGCGGGATGGGTCGAAGGTGCGGCGCACTTGGACAGTGGCTCGACAGCACTATCAACCATTTGATTGACGCCGCCCGGCAAGCAGGTCAAACTAATGAAATAAATGGTCTTGTACGATATTTATAGGGTAACATAGGGACACCTGTCACCTCATTTTTGCACGACACAAAGGTACTTGTTATGGGCACAACCCGACCCCCCAATCTGGTAGCCATTCTCTTCTATGGCATCCTCTTCCAATTCTTTTTTCAATTGCTTTCCGATTTCGTTGCCGCTATCTACGCGTTTGGCCTGCTGGGGACGAACATCCCCATCCAGCTTGTGGTGGTCATCCTTCTGTTGTCACCAGTTCTGTTGATCTTATTGCGGATCGAGGCGTCAGTTGTGATGATCTTGGTGTTGGGGAAATTGGTATTGTTTACACGAGTGGTCGAAGTGTTGTTTGGCACGGGAGGTAGAATGATCCTCTCGGGCATCGGCGTGGCCTGTTTCCTGGTGCTCCTGCCGACCTATTTGCGAGATCAAGCACGGCGTGAGGATCGAGTCACGGCATTGGAGTTGGGGGTTGGCATGGCGGTGGCGTTGGGACTTTCGGTGTTGCTGCGAACGCTGGGATCAGGAGAAGATATCTCGACTTTAGGTTGGTGGCAGCTTTTGGGCTGGGCGTTAGCCATTGTGGCGACGGCAGCCTGGATCTATCTATTCGTTGAGCAAGACGAACTTGCCGACTATAAAACGCCCATAATCGTGCATCGAGGCATTGGTTGGGGGAGACCTATCGGTCTGAGCCTAGGGATAATGGCCGTGCTGGTGCTGTTCTATTTCGTCTTTACCTCCCCAGGGGTGCTATCCCGCTGGACCGGTATCAACTATGTGGCCGTCGTTGCCGTGCTCATGCTGGTTCTGACAGGCTATGCCTGGTTATCGGCGAGCCGCCACGACCTTCTGGAACGCCTGACAGCTCTGATGATACTGCTCTGGAATATTGTATTCATTATCATGCTGGCAGTGACGGCCTATACACATCAAGTCAGCTTTCCCCTCGATCAAGCTGCTTATCCTTTGGCCGAACCGACCTTATCATGGTTCCAACAAATACCTTTGTTCCTCACGCTACTGCTATTCCCCATCCTCCTCATCGACTTGAGATTGCTGACCGAGGAGATCATCACGTCTCAACCCTCGATTCGGGAATTGGGTGCCGGTTTTGCCGTGGCCTCTGTATTCTTGTTGTTCATGATCCTGGCTCAGGTATTCACCACCACCTACGATTACATCCCAGTTATCGGCCCCCTGTTCCGAGATAAATTCTGGCTCGTTCACCTGGTTGCCGGCATGGTACTTGTTTTGGCTATGTTCCTGGCGTATAGGCGCTGGTCGGACGCCTTGAGGGTGCGGTTGACAGAGCAGCAAGGCATGATCGTAACGATCTTTCTCGCAGCAGTGGCAGCGTTGACCTTCATTGCTGCCTTGATGGGTGCGGCCTACCCGCCATCGCTGTCAGCGGGGGAAAACGTCGTGAAAGTGCTGACGTATAACATCCAGCAGGGGTATAACGATCACGGATTGAGGGATTTCGAAGGGCAGTTGCATGTGTTGAGGGCCGTCGACGCCGACATCATCGGTTTACAAGAATCGGATCTGGCCCGCATTGCCAATGGCAACGCTGATATCGTACGTTATTTTGCCGACCGCCTGGACATGCACTCGTACTACGGCCCCTCCACGGTAACCGGCACCTTTGGCATCGCCTTGCTGTCCAAATACCCCATCGCCAATCCACGCACCTACTATCTGTACAGCGATGGGGAACAGGTCGCCGTGATCGAAGCTCAGATCGAAGTCGGGGGCCAGATATTCAACGTCTACGTCAATCATCTTGGCAATGGCGGTCCCATGGTGCAACAAGAGGGAGTTTTGGACTTACTGCAAGACAAAGACAACCTGATTGTGATGGGAGATTTCAATTTCCGGCCTGACAGCGAACAATATGCAGCTACGACGGCGACCCTACAAGACAGTTGGCTTTTGGCCCGGCCTGATTGGAGCGACGATGAGGGAAACCGGCCGGACACGAAAATCGACCATATCTTTGTGACCCCGGGCATGCGCGTGCTCGACGCCGATTTCATCGAAGATTCCGGGTCAGATCATCCAGCTGTTTCGGCGACGCTAGGGTGGTGAAGTTATCTACTCTCATATCGGGACATAACATGTCGCCACACACAATGGTTACAAGATAAGGCCATTCTACCGGCCTCTCTGTATAACCTTAGACCGGCAATTATGCAGCCTGTACATAGCGCGAATTGCCAATACTCCAAGAGTACCCCGCTACCTCGCAGCCTAATTCAAAGTTCATAAAAGGAATCATGAATCGTATACTTCCGCCAACCTACTTCTTCTGCGCCATTGTATTGGCTGTCCTCCTGCACTTTTTGCTTCCAATGCGCCAGTTCTTCGCATTCCCTTGACGTCTGCTCGGTCTTGTCCCTTTGCTGATCGGCGTTCTACTGAATGTGCTGGCGGATCGGACGTTTAAGAAGTACGGCACAACGGTCAAGCCCTTTGAGGATTCAAACGCGCTCGTCACTGCTGGCGTGTTCAACGTCACCCGTAACCCCATGTATCTCGGCATGGTCCTGATCCTTCTAGGGGCGGCGTTACTTCTGGGTTCAGTCACCCCCTTCGCAGTGTTCATTTTTTTGGGTGTTTTGCTCGACTACATGTTTATCTCGCCGGAGGAGCAGATGCTCGAAGACACCTTCGGCGACCAATTCCGACAATACCGGAAGCGTGTTCGAAGATGGATATGAATGGAGAATCGTCCAACCGGTTGCTGCTCCCGACCAGGGCTCCGCGCCGCTCCATCCCGGCAGAAGGACACGTCGTTTGGCCTGTGAAAATTCACCAGCTACCAGAGCACAGAGCCCGACGGCCTCGGTGGCTGAAACCGCCAAAATCGCCGGAAGTAAGTAAACGCAAACCATCTATAGCAGAAAGGAGAACCCCAAATGGCTGAGAAGTACCTGCTGAAAGACAAAGTCTCGATCGTCACGGGGGCCGGCGCCGGCATCGGTCGCGCCACTGCAGAAGAATTCGCAAAGGAAGGCGCCAAGGTGATGATCGCCGAACTGCGCGAAGAGCGAGGCATCCAGGCCGCCAGGGAGATTGCCGAGGCGACCGCGCGGAGGTGCGCGCCTGCTGCACCGACGTACGCGAGGAGGCGCAGATCATTCACTGCATCGAGGCGACGGTCGAGACCTTCGGCCGTGTCGACATCTTGATCAACAACGCCTCGAAGATCGAGATGTGCCCGGTGCTCGAGATGTCGACGGAGCTGTATGAGGAGATCATGCGCAACAACGCTACCAGCATGGTCATGTTCTCACGCGAAGTGGCCCGCCAGATGGTGAAGCAGGGCGGTGGCGGCTCAATGGTATTCTCTCCAGCATCCATGCGTCGCTCAGCGAGCCAAATTGCTCGGCCTACACGGCGGCCAAGGGCGCCATCGAGGCGTACGGACGCACTCTCGCCACCGAATTGGCTCCTCACAAGATCCGTGTAAACATGATCCAGCCCGGGGCCACTTACACCGAGCTGACCACCCCCATGTACACTGAAGCGGTCAAGCGGGCGTTGTTCGAGCGTGTGACCATGAAGGAAATCGCTAAGGCCGAATGGATTGCCCGCGGCATCGTCTTCCTGGCCAGTGACGAAAGCCGCTACATGACCGGC
>PIVW01000175.1 GCA_003353825.1 Chloroflexota bacterium | reverse complement strand
GTTGTTCTGTTTGTGCGGGTTGTTCCTGTTCCGGTTCAGGGCGGATGCATTCTCTGCATTGTTGTTCCACGAGCCGCCGCGCAGGACGAATCCGGACCGCCTGACTCGTGTTAAACGAGCACAAGAAGTATAGCACATAACTACATCAAAGGCGATAGATCTTGGGCGCGGTCGGTGGGGGGCAAAGCCCCCCACACCCCCCAGCCAGAGTTCAGAGGACAGAGTGCACAGAGAACAGAGCTGTCAAATAGGGACGGAACACGACACCACAACCCGAAAACCAACGTCGTAGTCCTGCCCATGCGGGAGGTTCCCGTTCCGGAACAGGGCGGACGCAACCACCGCAAGGCCGTTCCACGAGCCGCCGCGCAGGACGCGTGTGGCGTCGCCACTCACAAGGGTATGCTCGGGATTCTCATATTCGTTAAGACACCATTCCCAGACATTGCCGCTTAGATCGTGTATCTCATAAGGTGATATCCCTGGTGGATACATGCCTACTGCGCTGGATTTTGCCAGGTAGTGTTTACCGGCGTCTGTCCAACGCTCACCGATGTTGGCGTGGCCGCTTACATAGTCATCTCCCCAAGGATATCGGCGGCCATCATGCCCCCTGGCAGCCTTTTCCCATTGCCACTCTGTGGGTAGGGTAATGCGCCAGGGCTGGTATCTGTCGAACTCCGACGGCAGCAGGTCGGATGTTTGTTCGGTCTTTGCCGTCAGCCATTTACAGAAGGCAACTGCCTCATACCAGCTCACTCTCTCACGTGGGTGGTTCCAGTATGGGAAACGCTGCGTCTGCGGTCCTCCCCTATCCTGTGTTTCGACCGCCAGCCCCTGCCACCAATGCGGGTTATGGTAACCATCGTCGGCGTTGAAAAAAGCCTGGAATTGCGCATGAGTGATTGGGTAGCGGGCAATCCAAAAGCCCGCTTCCACCCGCTCTTCATCCTCCTGATAGATGAAGGTCCGTTTACCGCTCACCGCATCCGCTTCAGACACAAACACCCAGTCGATGTCGGGTAAGCCAAGTTCACGGCATCCCACGCCCCTGCGCGTGTCTATACCGGGGAAAGCGCCGCCACCCAACAGCCGGCCGGCAACATCTCGTTGTTCGGGCGAGCAGTTATCAATATCGGTGAGTACATTCGTAGCAGTTTTGTGAAGAAGCGTGTTCCAATGATTGATGAGAATATGTTTGCCATCTCCAAAGGTATCGTCGAGCGCCACGGGTCGAGTTAACAAGGCATGTTCATCGGCTATCTGCAAAGCCGACAAGGCTGACTCGGAAGATAGCCGCTTTTTCAGATAGGGTTCGCAAAGGCCGGCCAGTAACTGCCAAAGCTGTTCCTCTCTCCCCTGCACCAGCAGTTCATCGCCCGCCAATTTTAAAACATTCTCCCATAAGTTGGGATGCTCAAGCACCCGGTTCAATAGTCCCTGGGGAAAGCGGCGATCAGCCTCCACCTCAGGTCTACGTGCTTCGGGTTGTGGGTGAGTTAGTTCACAGGCGGCAAGGTGCTCTTGAAAACTTCTATGCACAAAATGAAACTTACCCGGCGCCGAGGAAACCAGAATACCTACGTGTTGTGAGAGATAGTCTGAGATGTCTTGCAGAATCGCACGCACACCGGCGTCATACAATAGTGTAGCGAGTGCATTCTCCCTGAAGACCGTGGTATCGTTGTTGGGGTCGCTTTGTTCATGCACCGTGCATGCCAGCGTTTCCAGCACCGCTCTCAACTCCACCGGCGTTACACCCAGGTTGTCCGCCACCGAGGGATGGGGTGCGCGGCGTCGCGTCCAGCGATCCAGCAGCAAGTCTACCGAACGACGGTAAAGTTCGGCTTTGCTCTGCGGCAGGCGACGTTGGCCGGGGGGAGCATTAAGCCACAAGGCTGCAAGCATGGTGAAGAAGAGGGGTGTACCTCGCATACTGAGTTCGATCTTTTCGGAGCGCACCGCCTCTATAAATGCGCTCACTTCCTGTTCGGCCTCTCCTGGTGTTACCGCCGGAAATAGTGCTTCGGCCAACTGCTGTAAGCGGGTATACCCAAGCGGTACCAGGGCACAGCGTCCGAAATCGGGTAAAATCCACTGATCCTCCCTGCTATAGGCGTGAGGCCGGCTGCTAATGATGATGCGCAGATCGGGATAGGTATCGACCAAGGAGGCTACCAACGCTTTTATCTGCTTGCGGCGATTGCGGTCGGTAGCATGCGGCGCCTCATCTAACCCATCTAACAACAAGACCACCTCTCCGTCGGCGCATAATTGGTGCAAGGTTGCGGCGAAGGGGGCCAGATCATCTTTAAGTACTTGATCATGTATGTAGCGCCAGAAATGATCGCATGTGGGCAATTCAGGTTCGCCGTTGGGCTGTGTTGGTAAGGGAGGGAAGGCATCATGTTGTACAAGATCACGCATCTCCACGTATATCGGCGTGTAGGCGTCTAGCAGCCAGTCGTGGTTGAGCGCCGCTTCCAGGTTGGCGCGAGCGGGTACGCTATTGTCGTCTGCACGGCGGCGGAGCTCACCGGCAAGGCAGAGGGTGAGATGTCGCAAAAAGCTACTCTTACCGCCACCGGGCGCGCCCAGCAGCACAAAGCGTGATTGTGCGCTGGCAGCAACCTGCGCCTCCATGTACCAGGAATGCTCACCATCTTCTGTGTCCTGATCTTGGTCCAGCCGGCGATCTATCTTGCTCTGGATGCCGTCGACGATGGCCTGCATGCCCTCCGCATCGACGTCCAAGTCAAGCCACGAACGCACTTTTGGGTTCATCTCGTCCCTTGCCGATTCCCCTAAACCTGCCATCTGTGCTCGCTCTAAGCCATGTTCTGCTAGTGCCTCCGCCTTCTCTTCATGCACCCACCAGTCGACGATGCGCTGTTTTTCTGTCACAACCATGATGTTTAGGTCTACTTGTAAAGGCACATACACGTCCAGCAATCCTATTTCCTCATCACGCCCCTCCAGCATATCGGCCAGATAAACACGCGCCCAGGGCTTGCCAAACCAGCGTCGCAGGTATTCCAGGTGCAATTGTGACAACGACATTGCTAGATCGTTGCCATCTGAGCGTGGGGCTTGAGCCTCCACACCCATGCGATCATTCATCTGCCGAAGCAGGGCGGTGATGCCTTCGTCCCTGGTCGCTGACTGCTCCAGGTGATCCTGTACGAACGTCATCTCATCCTGGAGTTCCCATAACATGGCCTGGCGCCCGCTGTACTGCTCGTCAAGCTGTTGCACCAACCTGATTTCGCCCGCTTCCACCGCCCCTCGCATGAGATGCATCTGTCTCACCAGTCTGGCGACTTCGTGCTGAAATTCCTCGCCGGAAAGATGGTCTTCGATGCCGCTTTCGGCGATGGCGCCATCAACTATTTGGCGGATCTCGTCAGCGGTTACAGCTTCGCCACTTGCCAGACGATCCACCAGGCTTCCAAGTGCCTCCACACCCAGACCGGCAGCGATCACACCCATTGCACCACTTAGTTCGACGCCTGGTATAGCTGCGATAGCCAGCAAGGCTGACCCGTAAAGCAAGGACTTGCCGCTCAGCACCTTTAGCGCTTGTAGTACCGGGGGGGCATCGTAGTTGTCGTCGGAGATCGACGTGAGGCTTGCATCTGGCATGGCGACAACTTCCTATCTCAAAGTGAGCGTGTGTAATGGAACGTCCATTGTAGCACCGCTCCAGTTCAAACCTGTAATCAGGATAAGAGATGCCGAAACCAACGACCCTCCACGGCTATAGCGGATCAAAAAGTGTGAGGCCAGGACGAACATCGATGTTCGTTCTGGCCTCACACTTTACAGATGCAAGTTCTGATTGAGGCTTCGACACGATTACAATGATTTTATTCGCCGGAGCTGGCAAACACTTCCGTGTTCCCCGAGGTATCGAATGAAATGATATCGTATGCCTGGGCTTGTGCACCCTCGACTTCCATTCCGGGCGAGCCGATGGGCATACCGGGTACAGATAACCCGGCGATATCTGGTTTTTCCTGCAGCAGGCGGGCGATCTCGCCGGCAGGTACGTGACCTTCGATGATGTAGCCATCCACGATGGCAGTGTGGCAGGACTGGAGTTCGGGCGGCACTTGGTACTGCGCTTTCACATCCATCAAGTTTTCGGTATCTTCGACCTGAACGTGATAGCCATTTTCTTCCATGTGCTCGATCCAGCCGCCGCAGCAACCTCAGGTAGGTGCTCTGTAGACCGTTATCTGGGGCGTGGCGCTCTGCTCATCTTGCGCGGGTTCGGCTGCCGGTTCGGCTGCCGGTTGGTCCGCCGGGGCGCTGCAGGCAGCGATGAGCAGTACAAGCAACATCCCCAGGATGAGAACTCGTTTTATCATTTGTTTGCTCCTTTTGCGTTGTAGGGTTTGCACATTTTCACTACAAGCCCCTCACGTGTCAAACTTGATAAGTAATGCCACACTTGTCTGCAACTGAACTCGCACTTGCGATCTGCTACTTGTGCCAATGGGTTAGAGTAGAGTGTTGATGAGTTCACCAATCTGATGGATCAATAGATCAGAGAGGGTGACAGTAGAATGGGCTCGCCCAAGGGCTGGCTATCAGGATCGAGCAGCTGCATGGTGAGGCGATGGGCTGCGCCAGTGGCAAGTTCCGCCGGCAACAGAACCATGTGCTCGCCTCGCCAGGGTAAGCCCGGTTGCCAACGGCTGCTGGGGTAACCCGACCCGGTGAGCTGGAACCGGCCGAGTGCTGTGTCATCTAACCTGAGTTCGAACATGTAATCGCCCTGCACCACTTTTTCTGTCTGCCAGAAAGTGGTGAGATGGAGCAAATCGCCGGGAGTGAGAGGTGTTTCGGAAGCGTGGCCATAGCCCTGTTTGTAGCGGTCATGGCCGAGGAATTGGATAGAGCCGGCCATGGTATCGGCAGGAAAAGGGATGGGAAGCACTGCCAGGGGTGGAGCCGAGGCGGGGGGGACAACCCCCAAAACACCGAGCAGTAAGTGATCGCTGACACCTGCGCCTGTGACCACCGGCAGGCGCAGGCCCGAACCGGCGTCGTATAGCGCCAGGATAAGGGCATAGTCGCCAGGCGGGGTGGCGAGGGGGATGGGCAGACCATAGGCGTCGTCGACGCTATCGTAAGGTTGCCAACTGCTGGTGGGGCGAGTGCCGCCGCCAGGTTCGGAATCCACCTGGGCGACGATCTGGTTGCCGGGATCGAGCAACTGTAGCGTCACTTTGTAGTTGTTCTCGATGGCCTCGACAGAGGTCCAGCGTAACAGCACCTGGGCGATATCTCCCGGCTGTAGAGCATCACTGTTAAGGCCTAGCGCATCCAGTTCGATTACCTCACCAAAACGGGGTGGCACAGGGAATTGGGTTGGTTGGGGCGGTGGCTGCGCACTGTAGGCCACAAAACGCAAGTTGCCGATCCAGCTGTCCCAGGCCTTGAACGCGTTTTCGGCCAGGTAGCGCTCGATCACACCCTCGGGATCTGATTGTTCAGTTGCCCAATAAACGGCGTAGATGCGGCCATATTGTTGGCGTATTTTCTCGAGTTCGGCGCCTGTCGCTTCAGGGTCGAGCGGGCGTGAGCTGGGCAAGGGATAGAGTACAGCGGCGCCATGGTCATACTGTCTGAAAGCGTCTATCTGGCTGGGAGCATTGAGAATGATGGCGTCGTTTGCGCCGGCAATTGCATGAAGATAGGCAGCGATACTGCGGTAATCGTCACGCGCCTCGGTGGGATCGTGATAGTAACGGTCGAGTGCAGGCGCAGAAGGCAGAGCTACGAAGAAGAAAAGGATAGCAGGTAGCAAACAGGCAATTCGGTTATATCTTACTTTAATTTCACCCGCAGCCAGTTTCGCAAGACGGTCGATACCGATTGCAACCATCAACAAAAAGGCTGGCACAACAATGATTAGGAATTTGAAGAACACGGGCGAGAAAATGCCGAAAAGAACCATCGCTGCCAGAGGGAAAACCAACCACACAAGCGGCAGAGCGGATTCCAGCCAACTCTTGCGCATAGGCCAACGGGGGATGATGGCGATCGCAGCCAGCGCCAGTGTCAGCAAGGCCGAGAGTAGATGCCACCCTGTCGTGATGTCGCAAGCGACAGGGCCGCAGAGCATCAACCGCAGTGTTTCTTGCAACGCCGCAGAGGCGTTCAGGCTGACCGCTGGCGAAGGCCAGGTCGTTAGCTGTCTTAGCGCCACCGGAATCCAGGGTGTAAATAGCACTAGAACCAGGACATTGATCCCACCCCATTGCACGACTTCAGGCATTACGGGCAACGCCCTTCGTTCTCGCATCAACCAGATAAGCCAGATAAGCGAAAGTGTTGCCAGATGAATGGGGAAGGCATAATGCGTGTATAAACCCAGGATCGAGAAAGTGACAAAGACAATGGCTGCGCTGCCCTTGCGGCGCTGAGGGATAATCCAGAGCAGTAGAGCAAAAGCAGTGGCGGCCGCACAGAGGGCCAACAACTCGTACATCCTCGCTTCTTGGCTGTAATAGATCAGAAATGGATTAATCGCCGCCAGTGCAGCTGCGATGAGAGCGGTCATGGGATTTCGCAAATGCTTACCAAGGAGATAGATGACCCAGACCAGCAAAATCCCCACCAGCGCCGAAAAACTGCGGGCGCCCACCTCATCCAGACCGTTGATCTGCCCCCAACCACGCAATAGCAAGTAATAAACGGGCGGGTGAATGTCGGCGGCGGCAGCGGCCACGATATCGCCAATATCACGTCCGGCCAACGCCACCGAGTTGCCTTCATCCGCCCAAAAGCTTTGGCCATCCAGAGCATAAACGCGCAGGATGGCGGCGATGGCCACAATGAGGACCAGGCTAATCGAGTAACGGTAAGTGGATATCTGTTTGCGCATGGAGGGGATCGACACGACTTCTGTTCGTTGTCAGGGCCGTATATTCTACCGTCTTGACCCCAGATTATCACAAAACAGTGCTTACGTATGGGGTCTCTCGAAACCTCTTACCGGCGTCATGGTCTGTAATTCGGTACTGAAATGTGTTGGCAAAAGAGTGCAGTCAGTATGCAGAGTTGCCAACAATGGGCTCAGCGCCCATTGTGTAGGATTCGCTCGGACGTACATGTAGCGATTGAGCGACTGCGGATTCCCAAGCTCCGGCGCAATGGTATCCGCCTGCACAAACCGCCCTCGCCGATAATCATACCAGCGCGACAGACGCCGCACGTAAGGCGCCGCTTGCCGGACCGCGTCCAGGTAGTCGAAGCCACAAGCATTGGCGGCCACGTACAGATGGGCAAAGTCAAGGGTGAGACCGAGATTGGGGTGGTCGACGGCCTCGATTTGTTGCACCAGGATGGGGATCAGCATACCGGCGTGGTAGTGAGGGAGTTGAGCGGGTCGGGAGCGTGAGCGGTGTAGATGAAGTCGAAGCTTTCGACCTCTCTCAATCCAACCTAACCCCAAGTCGCTGTAAGGCGCGTTCACTCGTCGTTGCATGGCGATGTTCTATCGCCAACATGCCTTCGGCTTCGGCGGCGCGGGTGTTGCGCAGCTTGTCGTCGAGCAGGACACAGGAAGAGAGGGGTAGGTCAAGAGCCTGGGCGGTGAAATGAAAAATGGCGGGATCAGGTTTGCGCATACCCACGTGCGCGCTGATAACCGCCGCCTCGAAAAGATCCTGAAAATGAGGTTCTTGCATCAGGTGTTGGGAGAGCAAAGGCGTGGCATTGGAGAGCAGGGCGATGCGGTAGTGTTGGCGCAAACGCCAGGCCATTTCCACCGTCGCTTTGTCTAGCGTCGCTCTCCAGAAATTATCCTTGAACTCAACAAAGTCAGAGGGCAACGACGCCTCCAGCGGCGCTCCCACCGTGGCCCAGTAGTCATCGCCATCCATGGCGCCGGTGGAATAAGCGATCCAGGCGGGGCCGCTATACAAGTGCTGAACCAGCGAGCCTCGCTCCCACCCCAACATCTGATCAAACTCGGCCAGGCGCGCTCTCCCCACCTGCTCGTGAGCCAGGACTCCCCCCATATCAAAGACGACGGCGCGGATCATGATCTACACGATCCGCAGTAGTTTCTCTGTTTTGGGATCGTAATAGTTCATCTTCGCCGCACCGAAATCGACCCAGACGGCGTCATTCGTCTCGACTTCAGTGACACCGCCCAGCTTAATTGACAGCTCGCTTCCCTGCGTCCTGACCATGGTACAACCGATTAGTAGCTCTAAAAATCCGTCGATAATGGCGACGCTGATCTGTAAGCGCACGCTATTCCGAACGCCGCCCCAGATGTCGGGGTTTCTGAACATGCCTTCCTGGCCGCTGGCGAACATATTCCAGTCTAGCACGAAGTTTCAACGATTCGCAAACCCGACTTTTGTTTAATTTCTACTGATGGCTGATCGCCTTTTCATACTGCTTTCAGCAGTTGTTCGACAGCAGCGATATCGCCATCCCATGGGCCAGGCTGTTCCTGTTTCAACGTAGTGACGGCCGCCGCCCAGCGACAGGCTTCGGCAGGCGTCGCGCTCAGGCGCTTGCCCAGATAGGTCATGAAGCAAGTGTCGCCGCGTCCGGTGCGACCGGCCAACGATCTGGGTGCGAAGGGGGCCTGATGGATCTCGCCATCGACATAGACGGTCACGCCTGACGATTGCGTAAGCACGATTTCGCGCGGGCCGTACTGCGACAGGCGGCGTGCGGCTGCTGCCAGATCGGTCAAACCGGTCAATAGTTCGGCTTCCGCCCGATCCACTTTGAGATAGGTCACGTGGGCCAGGCCTTCTTCCATTTCCAGCCAGGGGCGAAAGACCAAACTCTGCCCTGAGCGGTGACCGGAGATACCCTGTCCAGGGATACCTTCTCTCACTCGCACAAAACCTTGCACATCCAGAGAGACAGGACCCCGTTTAGCCAGGGATTTCAGCAGGGGTAGGGTCACTTCACCGGCCATGATCGGGGCCGCGGCGTAGATGCGAGCCGTGATGTCGGGGATATCCTCTTCCAGGATAGGTCCGGCAAAGCCCAATGGCTTGGTGATACGACGTTCCATGTCGGTGGAATCATAGTAATTGGCAATGCCAGAGGTCTCTGCCGCGGGTGTGGCGTATACTCGCACGCCCGCTTGCTCGAATTCATCCAGCCAGGGGAAATCGTCTTGATGTAAGCGGGTGACAACGGCTACGTCTAATCCCAGCCGTCGCAAAGCGATACTGCCAAAATACACCGCCCCGCCAGAGGCTGCCACACCGTGGCCATCGACAATGATCCTGTCGCGGGCAAAGTGGCCGAGCATGAGGATGTCTACGTTATTCGATAAACATTATATTTTAAACAAGTCTAAACATGGCAAAAATCATCGGATACATACGTGTCAGCACAGAGCTTCAAGATACTGAGAAACAGCGCCATTTGCTACTTGAGTATGCGCAGCAGAATAAGATTGTAATTGATGATTTTATCGAGGTGGAGATATCTTCAAGGAAGAGCCAAAAGGAGCGGCGAATTGACGAACTGCAAACGGTTCTACAACCAGACGATACCCTGATAGCGGCCGAGCTTAGTAGACTTGGCCGCAACATGCTCGAAGTGATGAATCTGATAAACACACTTCAAGAGAAACGAATCACGGTCATTCTTATAAGACAACCAGAACTTTCTACAAATGCCCCTCACGTGAAGCTACTGACGGCGATTTACGGATATATTGATGAGACAGAGAGAGAGTTTATCTCGATGAGGACAAGACAAGGCTTAGCAGCTGCCAAAGCAAAAGGCAAGCTACTCGGTAGACCGAAAGGCAGCCGGAACAAAAACAACAAGCTTATGCCCTTCAGAGATGCCATTCTCACATATCTCAACATGGGTTTAGACGTTGCTACTGTAAGAAAAATCATCAACTCTGAAAGCGAGCTAGGGCTTACGTACCAATCCTACCGTTATTTTATCCTCCAAGATAGCGAATTAACAGAAGCTTGGAAGCAAAAACATCTTGTCAGTGAATCCTGTTTTCGTACAGTCGTTGGCTATGCGAAAAACCCCACTCTTTGCGTTACCTTGACTGAAGGACGTAACAGGATAAATTCGATGCTTACTTACAGTTGCGCAATCTGTGACTTCCAGACTCCAGACCCAGCCGCAATGCAGGCCCATTCTATTGAGAAGCACCCACTTACAGTCCCGGTGTTGATTCTTAGAGACGGCCGTCTGACAGACCCAGAGACGCTACTCACCGATCACCTCGAACGGCTGATAGGACCAACGAACGCAACGTCAAAACCGTAGGTTTTCGTTCAAATGCGCCCACTGGTCCTATCAGGAAGGTCCGACACACGTTGCCGTGTGTCGGACCAATTCAATTTTAGTTAGTACTCCGTACGCAATCTATATCATAGCTATGGAGATTAATATTGAGCATAGCCAGTACAACCGTTATCATCAACAGTCATAGTTGGGATTCCTGTAATATCAATAGGAGTGTAACTTGGTTCAGTTGTACGTACATGGAAATGCAAATGTACACCACAACCCCAACACCCAGAATTGCCAGCCGAGCCAATATAAGAACCTTGACTAATGTAACCAGATTTCAGGTACGTGCTTTCGTCTAAATGAGCGTAATAAGCAACTCGATTAGAAAAGTCCTGTACGCCAACCATATTACCATAACCAGTCCAATTATAATTATTATATATTATATTGCCATTAGTACGACAATGGCACATTAGAGTCCACTACATGTAGTATGTTTCTGATATGCACTACAGTATACGGGACACGCTAGATTCCGGCACAGTTACTGACGAACGGCAATTGATGTCAC
>PIVW01001437.1 GCA_003353825.1 Chloroflexota bacterium | reverse complement strand
TTCTTCAGCTGGGCACGTAAGTTCGATGAGATACACCTTTCTGGTTAATGTGGACCAAATAACGATGTCCGGTCTCTGGTTTGTAGCAATGATATGAGCTGGAAATACGACTTTATGATGGTCGTAGTCCACCAGCAGACGCCAGTCATTCGCACCATCCAATATCGATCTTCGGTACGATTGTACTGACGACTTGACCTGTTTGCCCTCTCGAACGAAAGACGAAGTAAGATTTGGGATCTTGTAGTTTCGTCTGTGGAACTTATTCCAGCTGTCGAGATGGCACTTGAGTGCAGACTCCAGGTTCAGCAGTACCGAGTCATGCCGCCATGTATACCGTTTGCCATTCAGTGCAATGGGACAGTTCACGAGGATATGGTGAAGTGTACACTGCTTCGCCTGGCAGAGGGGGCAGGTGGCATGCTTGCAGTATCCCCATAGTTTGAGCATGTCCGGCGTACGCACACAGTTTATGGTCGAGTTCAAGGCAAAGGCGATGATTCTCGGACCAGGCCCATATATCAAGTTCTTCCAGGAGAGGTCAAATGGTTGAATCGAGTCCTTCCATTTTATCCACCCACCTTGAAGATTGAGGGAGCAGGCATGTGCCAAGCGCATCTCTTCATCCATGTGAGC
>PIVW01000708.1 GCA_003353825.1 Chloroflexota bacterium | reverse complement strand
ACCTCCAGGAAATTTCTGTCAGCCGAGGGAGGATTCGGGAGACTGGTCTGGATGCCCAAAGAGCTGAAAGAACAACTACATGACGAACTGGAAAGCAGCGCTGAAGCGCAGGGATTGACCGGGTTTCTGGACAAAATCGCGGATGAGACTATTGCCACAGACCCCAATGAAATTAAAACCTTCATGGAGCGTGTCGACCACCCGGCTCTCAAGCTGCCGGACATGGCCGACTTTGCTGAATCCGAGTCCCCGACAATAAATACAGAAGCACCGATTTCGGAGAAAGCAGCAGCGGTCGAACCACCTGAGCAAAAAGAAACCCCTATTTTCCCCGGTACGGCGTCCGCGATCCCAGACACCGTCGAGTCAGATACCAAAGAGACTCAGATAACCCCTGAGCTCATCAATCAGATTAAGGAAGCGGTAACTGCAGAAGTGATGAAGGATCTCCGTGAATCTGTCACCCAGGAGATCGTGAAAGATATTATCGGTACGCTGAGTCAAAAATTTCTCGGAGAATCTCCAGTACAAGAAGAAACGGGCCTGATTCCCGAACCAATCACTGAAAAAACAGAATCACTCACTCACCAGGAACCGGTCAAACCCGCACCCACTGCTTCGGAACGACTGAGTGCCATTTCAACCATACAAATTCCTAAAGAGTCCTGCGAGACACCTGTCTGGGAAGTCAAACTGGGTGCCACTAAGGCAGAAGGCGGAACTCGTGGCATAACTCACACCATCGGCGGATCAACCTGTATGCCTTTCCATCTCTGGGAAGGGGAAATGCCAAACCGTCCCCTGGTAGCCCTGGAGGTTTTTGACAAGGTCAGTGAAAGATACCCGCTTAGCCTGCGAAACCTGTACGGGGATCTACCGGAGAATCCTGCTGAGATGGCAAAGGTCTGTGTTGAAAAATATGGCGCAGATTTGATCAGTGTGAGACTCCAGGGCACCCACCCCGAAAAAGGTAACCGCTCTGCTGAACAAACTGTCGAAGTGGTGAAGTCGGTTCTCGCTGCGGTAGAAGTACCGCTGATCATCACTGGTCATAACCATTTCGAAACAAATAACAAAGTCATGAAAGCCGTAGCGCAGGCATGTACTGGCGAAAACCTGCTCTTGAACTGGGCAGAACAAGACAACTATCGCATCATTGCCGGCGCAGCCATGGCATATGATCATACCATAGTCTCTCAAAGCCCGATCGATGTAAACATTGGCAAGCAGCTGAATATTCTGCTGACCAACATGGATATCCGCAAGGAAAAAGTCGTTATGGATCCCATGACAGGTGCGGCCGGTTATGGATTGGAATATACCTACTCCGTGATGGAGCGCATTCGCCTGACCGGCCTGGGAGGGGATCACATGCTGGCGGGACCCATGATCGTGGCCCCGGGACAGGAATGTGCCAAAATCAAAGAGTTTAAAGCTGAAGAAGCCGACTTCCCCACCTGGGGCGACCTTACCAAACGAGCCGCTCTCTGGGAGCTTTCCACAGCTGTCAGCCTGCTCTATGCCGGAGCCGATATCCTGATTATGTATCACCCCGAAGCGGCGCAGGCCACAAAACGAACCATTTTTCAGCTTATGGAACAAACTGTTTAGAAGAAAAAGACCGGAATCTTGTCCCGTGACTATCATAAACCTGTTGAAATCACAGATCCGTTTCAAGATGATCTATGGCTCACTTAGCTGAAATCCCAAACTCGCTTTGCTCAAACAAAGGGATTTCGGCCGCTCAGTTTCACCATGATTATCTAAGAAACTCCTCAAAGAGATTTCAACAGGTTCATGACAGTCACTCTAATTGTTTGTTTTTCTATAACTCTGTGAACTTCGTGCCTCTGTGGTGAGGCTAATTACATACAAAAATCACAAGGAGAATCACTTCAGATGGCGTTAACCGGTTTAAAAATACAGAAGTACCTGCCTAAAACAAACTGCAAAGAGTGCGGATCAAAAACCTGCCTGGCGTTTGCAATGAAACTGGCAGCAAAAAAAGCAGATCTCTCTGAATGCCCCTATGCCTCCGATGAAGCAAAGGAGCTGTTGGGCGCCGCCAGCGAACCGCCTGTTAAAGGGATAGAACTCGGCAGCGAGGGAACACTGAGGCTCGGTGAAGAGACCGTTTTTTATCGCCACGAAAAAACATTTGTCAATCAGACGGCCTTTGCTATTAATATTAACGACACCGATCCCAACGATCTGATCGACCAGACCCTTAAACAGATCAATGACTATGTTCTGGAACGGGTGGGGCAGGAGCTGCGAATCGATATGGTCGCAATCACCCAGAAAAGCGACAGTGCAGAACAATTTTCAGCCCTGGCCAAAAAGGCCTGGGAAGCCACCGGACGACCGTTGGTGCTGAAAAGCGATCATCCTGAAAGCCTCGTTGTAGCAGCCCAGGCTGTGGCAGGCTCACACAGCCTCCTGGTAGCAGCAGAACCAAACTCGGTTAAGATACTGAAAGATGCCGCCATTGAACACGGCCATGCTTTGGCAGTCACTGCACCGGATCTGGATGAGATGGTCAAACTGACTGCTGAACTGAAAGAGAGCGGACTCAACAACCTGGTGATGCAGTTCACATCCCATTCACCAGCAGAACAATTCCAACT
>PIVW01001436.1 GCA_003353825.1 Chloroflexota bacterium | reverse complement strand
CCACGTGCAACGACACCTACGACATAGTTCACAACCGGCTTATGTGTAATCGCCACAATGTTGACGGGGTAGGCCTCTAACGGCATCACTGACCCGTCTTCACATTGGAATCGCCAGTGGGGATCCCTTGCACCCTTGCCCAGCATTTGATCTTCTGTGAGTGCAAGCATCTCGCAGGCACGCTGGTTACATTCAATTACTTGCGTGTCTGGTGCGTGGACGACTACGCCTGTCGGTAAGGTATCAAACAGATGTCTGAATTTATTTTCACTGGCTATCACGCGCATCGCTAGCGGATTAGCCACTGCAAAAAACAGATACGCACCAGCGATCGCCAGCAGCAGTACTACCCCACATGCTATCAAGCCGATTCTGAGATATGGAGCGCGGATTTCAGATAGATCAATCTTGGCGACGATACCCATTTCAGTGCCATCCACAGGCCCATATGCGGCCAGCACTTTTTCCCCCCGGTAATCGAAGCCAGTCATTGTTCCTGAATTCCCCTGCAACGCCCGTTCCATAGGCTCAGCGGTGCCTGTACCAACCTTCACTTTTGAAGCATCATCCGTGTCAGTCTGACTTATATGGCGATGCCTGATCAGAAAGACGATCTCATCACCTTCAAGCTTGGCA
>PIVW01000707.1 GCA_003353825.1 Chloroflexota bacterium | reverse complement strand
TCGTGCGTTTATTCGGTCACCCCTTCACCTTACCACCGTGTCACCCAGCCACTTTGTCACTCAACCTTGTATCTGTCGCCCAAACCTCGCGGCTAGCTATCCAATGCTCATGCCACTATGTGGATATATTTGGGGGTAATAAGTTACAGAAAGCTTTATGAAAATGCGCTATACTGGCTCCCAATCAAGTGACCGCCACTTTAGGGCCACTGCGTTCCTGTGAACAAAGCGATCTATGGCGCCGAGTTGGACGTCTACTTTGTGGGCCAATCGGTCAGTGGCGGTGGCGCCACGGTGCATGTTGCCGGCATCAAGCCCGATTGGGACGCGGCTACTGCCACCTGGTTGCAGGCGCAGAGCGGATCGAGCTGGCAAACAGCGGGCGCGAAGGGTGTAAACGACCGCACCGCTCCTGTGGACAGTAGGTTGGTTGATTACACAGAGGTAGGCTCATGGTTGCATTTTAATGTGACCGAATTAGTACAGCTGGGCTATACCTCCTTCATACTATATGGCGAACATGAGGGCGTGAATAAAGCCATCTACTTCCCATCGAACGAATACTGGGATGCTAGCAAACGGCCGATCCTGGACATTCGTTATGATGAGTAGTATGTTTTGGGCAGGGAGGCGAATCTCGCTTCCCTGCCAGTTCTCTGTAACCCAATCTTTCCTGTGGTGAGCACCCACACAGGACTCAGCGTAGTTTAAGAATTCAAAAGGGTGAACTACTGACAGAGTGTAAGCTCAATAGAACTTCAGCTTCGATTCAGGAGTAATGAAATGATGCGATTTCGAAAAAAGTATTTCAACGTCATAGGCTTGATAGTAGTGATTATGGTAGTCGTAGTTGGTGCTGTCGCCTTCAGGACAGCCACTTCCAGGGCGCTGATATTACCTGACGCACCGAGCGATGTGAATGGTTCAAAAATGATTGTCAGAGGATCCTATCTCTATCTCAGCACAAGATCAGCCGGCCCGGATTTAATAGGCATCTACATTGTCGACATCTCCGAACCTCTATCACCTCAGTTGGTGAGTGTGATTCCACTCCGCCAGCAGGGCCATTGGTGGGATTTCGACGTCGTTGGCGACCGGTTGTATGGATTTCGAGCTGACTGGGATGAGTATCAATATTTCCCACGAGGCATTTTGCATATCTACGATATCTCGGACCGGAGTGCGCCCTTGCTGCTGGCAGAACTCGATCAATACGACCATCCCGGCGAAGTGAAGGCCAGTCCAGATAACCTATGGTTGCATCTTTGGGGCAATCCAGATGGGATAGAAATCAATGACATATCGGATCCTTCCCATCCCCGACCCGTGGCATACTATGGTCATGATAGTCCACTCGGCGGCAGTTACGTTGAACATCAAGTTGATGATAGGTATGCGTATTTGCATAAGATCGATTCTTCCGGAACCGGGCAACAAAAATACTGGATGGAGATGTATGACATATCCACACCGGAGCATCCAAAGCAAGTTAGTGGTGAATCGTTACAAACAGTGACTTGGAATTTCAGTTCATTCGACATCGAGGGGTCGACACTTTATATGCTGAAAAGAACTTGGTGTGATACTGAACCGTGCTTCCTACGTGTAATAGACATTGGCGATCCGGAGAACCCTGTACAACTTGGTGAGTTACAGCTTGACCCCAGTTTTGGTTTGGGTAGCATTCAGGTGGAAAATGGCTTTGCATACTTGAGCACTATCAAATGGGGTGAACCCGAGTGGCGCGGGATCATGGTCTTTGATGTTCGCGATCCACAAGCGATGGTACTGCACAGCCAATATCGATTCGAGTGGGACGAAAACATGAGGATGAGGACTAGTTTCAACCACGCTGGCGTTGCTGATGGCTGTGTTTTTGGTAGCGCGGCAAGTTATCCCCTCAATCTACAAGTCGTATGCACGGCGCAGTTGTATCTTGAGGATTTAACTCCTTCGGTTACCCCCTCACCAACACCCACCGTCACACCGACCTCAACGCTCACCTCCACACCTTCAGCTACAGCTACCTCACCTCCTACGGTCACGCCAACAGCCACATCTACCAAAACTCCTACCATCACCCCCAGTTCGACGCCCAGTCATACGCCCATCGCAACGTTGACTGCCTCACCAACCGTAACCCACACACCGTCTCTCACTCACACACCCTCACTTACCCCCAGCCTAACCTCGACCGCAACTGCCACGCCCACGGCTCCTGCCAACTACTTGCCCTTGATTCGGATATGGTAAACGTTACACCCCTACGAATGAACGACCAGAATCCACTCGTATGTGCATTCCTCTCAAGTTATGGAGATATCACACAGCTATTCCAAATATGAGGCGATCCATGGTACACCATCACCGGGGGATGAATCCCTCGGCTACAAAACGACGCCGGGTGAACCCGGCTAACTGCGGTTTGGCAACGATTCGTGGCTACTGAAGCCCGATTCATCGGGCGCTGTTACGTAGCGGGGTGATTTATCGCCCCGTGATGCCTGCGTCTGGATTGACACGCAAATGGTCGTGTACTTACATGACTGTGAACCAATTGAGTAACGCAAGACCATGCCGCCGCCTTGGTGAACAAGCTGTCATCGGGGCGGCGGTTGTCGTTCATTGGG
>PIVW01000706.1 GCA_003353825.1 Chloroflexota bacterium | reverse complement strand
GTCTGGGTTATTCGCCCTAGCTGCCAGCTTTGGATGCGTCTCCAGGTACGCTTCAATACGATCTGCCATATACCGAGACATCTGCCCCCAGCTTGGCCAGGATGTATGCCAGTGGTTCGCGACCAGGCGTAGGTTAATGACAGAGTGTACCAGGAGCGGGTGCGTTTTCCGGTTGGTCTTGGTGTTGGGCCACCTGTGATGAGCGTCTGTAACGTGAGCGAACTTGCCGCCTTTCTCCAAAGCGATAGGGCAATTGCGTCCCCACTTGGCCAGGAGGTAGAGCGCCTTGGCTTCGTAGTGCGGTATGGTCTTAGGTGCAATGGATGCTGTCATGCTTGTGTAGGGTGTGGTACTGGTATAGGGTGACAAAGGCTTTCTGCCACTGATCCATTGAGCGGATGATGAAGTGCGGGTAGTTCATCTGCTGGGCCTTATCGCGGAACTTGAGCTGCTTGGCATTGAGCTTTTCATCGTCGCCGTTCTTCAGCTCGTAGAACATAGCCACTCCACCACCTGGGAAAACTACCAAGTCCGGGAAGCCCTTATGCTCTGGCATGAGCTTAGCTACTCGCTTGGGTAGGTGGAGGTATGGTATGCCTACGGAGCGTAGGTCAGCATTAGCTTGTTTTTGGATGTCGTCTTCTAGCACACTAGCTCCCTGATAGCATTATGCTGCTTCATCTTCTTGGCTATAATTGCAGGCCGTGACCATTCCCGCTGTAGCTTCATCCATTCATAATCACGATCCCCATTTTTATTTCGATACAGCATGGCCATTGGGAAATATCCTAGCTTAACACAAGACTCTAGCCGCTGCTCCGCCTTGCTCATTGTATCGTTCGGGTATCCAATCAAGCAATAGCATCGCATATGATGCCTATTGAATCCAGCAGCTAACAGCATTTTGCTAGCACAACACAAGGGGTCATAATCATCATCTGTATCGTAAGCAAAAAACATTTGAGATGGCCTAAGCTCCGCCAGCAAATCGACATGCCATTGCTCCAGGATCCGCGCTTCAAGACCGCCTGTAAACTCTGCCCTATGCTTCTGTCTTTTTAACATTGCAAAAACAGACTCGATATGCTGCTTACTACAGGCCAATATGTTATCGTCAAGGACATTCCATCCTTCTTGTATTGGTAATTCCTTTATACCATCTTCCCGCTTCCAGACAGAGCAAAACCAACATTTGTTATGACACCCCCGCGAGGTGATAACATATCCATCCTTGATGTACTTACCTGGAATGAAATTATCTCCTGGTTTGTTGAAAGCAGGTCCGCCCATTTTGACGAGTGCAACCTGTTCCCATTGTCGCGCCAAATGCTCGGCCTTACGAAGATCCCATGTGAATGCTACAGACACATGCACTTCATCTATTTCTGGTAAAGCAAGCATCGGAGGTACATCCAGAAAAGTCATGTCATCATCAGGCGTTGCCTTGGTTTGTCGTGGGAATACCCGCGCTATTTTCATTCCCCAATCACCTCCTGCACATAGTCATACCTCAGTGCCAGCTCAGGACGCCGCCTTGCTGCCTGGAAAGCCTTGTTCTTGCCACCGTCCCCGATGTTGTAGGCCAGCAGCCCAAGGGCTAGACCATACTTGCTAGTATAGTGCTTCAGCACCCTGCACCCGCCTTCGATGTTATACCCGATGCGTAGCCAGTAGCGTGTGTGGTTGCTGGTAGCCAGGAGCTTCGCAGTGAGCCTAGCATCGCCAAGAGTGTAGAGCACATGATCCCAGTGACGGGTCACCTGCATTATACCGCGAGCACCGTATGGGCTGATAACCCACCACCGGAAGTCAGACTCACGCTTAGCAACCCTGGCCACTAGCTTCGGGTCAAGGCCATTGTCATACGCGCTCCACAGGATACACGATGCAATGCGGGCCTTGCTGCTCCGGTTGTAGGGCTGGATCAACTTACAGATATAGTTCCAGTCTGCGTAGGCCCGGATGTTGTGGGTAGGCGCTAGCAGGGGTAGGATGGTTAGTAGAATAACAATTATATGTTTCATAGCTATAAGTGTAGGCTAGACAATGGCTTCTGTCAAGCTAGAATAACGTGCTTTGCCCACTCTCCTTTTGCTTCTCAATTAACGTCGCCGCCCTGTTTTTTTTCCTAAAATCAACATCATGCGTGTTGTGGCATCTCTGACACCACGCTCTCAAATTGGCATAGTCATTGTGGGTGGTGTCGTGGTCGATGTGAGCTATCGTAAGGACGACCTTTGAGCCAGTGACAGGGTGAGCAGTGTAATTCAACGCTCCGCACTGCTCACACTTATTGCCAGCCCTCTTCAAAATATCAGGACGGATGACAGTCTTCCAGTTTTTGGGGTACTTGCTATAGTCACACGGCATCAGAACATCCTCAGTTGCGCGGACTCAGCCGGGTCTCTACGCCTATCATACTCACGGTACTCCTGCTCTAGCTGGCACTCGGACAGCTTGCGGATACGAGCATTAACATACATCGTCCAGTATCGGTTGTAGCGATACCAGCGGAAGGTGCGGGGCTCATAGGGGTTGCCAGCCATGTCTATGACGTTATCGCTGGCGTGTTGGTAGGCTAGCTCGTAGCTGTTCACGACAACCCCGCATGCTCAGCCTGCCGACAAACGC
>PIVW01000174.1 GCA_003353825.1 Chloroflexota bacterium | reverse complement strand
GAACTCTGGAAAACTTTTTTGAGCTATTTGTTACCCCCGTTTACACAGGTGCGAACGAGCAAACCCCCCCTGTATATAGGGGTGCGAACAGCCGTTTTAGACTTTTCCAGAGTTTTCAGCTCATTAAGGGGTGGATGAACTCCGATTCAGGAGTACATTATTGATAAGGACTTAGGACAGAATAACTTGCCCAATTGCTCCCTGAAATGGCGGAAGAGTTCCGCAAGTTATTGAATTCACTATCCTAAGGCGACCGGCACTGAACAGACTACTCGACATAAATTTCGACTCGTTCGCCCTGTTCCATGTCTTCGACTTCAAGGATCTTACCAGTCTGACCCGTCTGCACAGCGGCTGACAGCTCTTCGAAATCAACACCTTCGATATCATCACCGACGAATCGTGCACCCATCTTCAAACCTGCATTGACCAGGCCGATGGGGATGTTGATATTGACTTTATCACGTCCAGAGGAAAGCTCGGTGACGCGCACGCGAAACCAGCGAGGCTGGCTTTGTTGCGGATAGGCGCGAGCAGAATTATTCTCGCCGACTCGCATTGCTTCTATCAAGCCAGCGCCATCCTCCGCCGTTATCTTGCCGTCAGCAACCATCTGCAAGATACGCATCCTTTCTTCTGAAGTTGGCATGTCGATGCCTCCGTTGGTGAGTGTTCGGTATCAATCGTCGGTCGAGTAAGGAATAGCCCTCGGCGAAGTAACCGCTGGCGGGTGAGTCGACCATCGACGAACAAATTGTTAACAAATTGTGATCCTATCGGTGTCATCCGTTGAATGATTTTAAGAAGATTACATCCGTTTACGCATGGTGACTAGAACGCTGGTCGCCCGGAAACCCGTACGTTGGAGTGAAGTAATGGCTTCAGCCTGGTAATCGAATAAAGTGGCTGTGACCGCCTGTCTGGGGAACTGACCCAGTTGCTGCAAGCCGTAGTCCAGGAGGGGGGCCGTCCATTTTTTTTGTAATTCGGGTCGGAGCAGAATGTCAATATGCTGCTCGCCGCGGGTATGGAAATCGATATCGAGTACGCCGACCAGATCAGAATCTAGATGTAGCCCCAGCCGTTGACGGTAGCCAAGACCGACGATGTGACCCCATCGACGCAGCACGAAGTGATCACTATTTTTCCGAAAACCTTTGTGGCGTTTTGGGTGCCACCAACGGGCTAATTGTGGGACGGATTGACTAATGTGATGGTTGATAGCTTCAGTATCACTATCGTACAGTGGCACCAGATCCACCGCTTCAGGAAAGCGGGGGGCGTCTACTTGTGGCACTTGTATATTACGGAGTTGGGATTCGGTAACGACGGGTGTGAATCCCATGCGCTCATAGAGATCTTGAGCGATCGCGTTTTCCTGCCGCACCTGCAGCAAGGCCCAAACACCCCCCATTTGACGGATACGAAGGAGTGCTGCATCCATCAGGGCACGGGCGATCCCTTGGCCGCGGTAGTCACGCCGTACGGCTACATTGGCGATCATCCAACGTTTGCCATAAGTATCGGCTTGCTGGAGGGTGATGTTGCCAACGATCTCACCGGCTTGCTCCCAAATAAATCCTCGAAAAAACCCTCCTAATTCACCACCTGTGGGCACAAATACATGCAAAAATGGACCCAGCCGAGCCAGCGTTCGCATTTCCTGTAAAGAAGCTTGTCCACTGGCATCGAGCTCGCCGGCAAATGCTTCGCCAATCAAATCAGCGATTGGCTGTAGATCTCGACGTAAGTCGATTTGCCGCAGACCATCGTACGGTTTACTTTGTTTAGGAGAGAGGGCCAGTACCATGTTCTAGTCACGTGTGTGCGTCTACCCGTTCGTCCACGAGTAGACGCACACGAATCACATTACTCATCGGCTTCGCGGAAGTCGGCATCGACAACATCTTCATCGCCGCCGTCATCCTGTGGGGGTTCGGTTTCTGCGTCGGGCACGCCATCTGGTGTTTCGACCGTTGTTTCTCCCTCGGTGTCTGTTTGGCTGTACATGTACTGCCCTATCTGCTGTGCCGTCTCTAATAGGGCATCTGTGGATTGTTCGATGGCAGCGGCATCTTCACTGGCTGTAGCTGTGCGCACGGCCGCAATCTGTTCATCGACCGCTTGCTTGATCTCAGCCGGGAGGTCTTCTCCCGATTCCTGAACCGCTTTTTCAGTCTGGAAGACCACTGCATCAGCGCGATTGCGGGCTTCTATCAGGGTGCGACGTGCTTCATCTTCAGCCTCATGTTCTTCGGCCTCATCAACCATGCGGTCCACCTCGTTGTCGCTCAAGCCAGAACTTGCCGTAATTTTGATAGATTGCTCACGCCCTGTGGCCTTATCAGTGGCGGTGACATGCAAAATACCGTTGGCATCGATGTCAAATGTGACTTCGATCTGCGGGATGCCCCGCTGGGCGGGCGGGATGCCATCAAGGATGAATTTGCCCAGATTCTTGTTGTCTCTAGTGAGAGGGCGTTCACCTTGGGTGATCACGATTTCAACCTGGGTCTGATTGTTAGCAGCTGTGGTGAAAAGCTGGGTTTTCTTGGTGGGGATGGTGGTGTTTCGGTCGATCATTGGTGTCGCAACCCCACCCAATGTTTCGATGGCCAGTGTCAGGGGGGTGACATCCAACAACAGGATGTCTTTGACATCGCCTGCTAACACACCACCCTGAATAGCTGCGCCAATGGCCACGACTTCGTCAGGGTTCACACCCTTGTGTGGTTCGCGTTCAAACAAGGTGCGCACCGCTTGCTGGACGGCGGGCATGCGAGTCATGCCGCCAACCAAGATCACATCGATGATGTCGCTGGGTTTCAATCCGGCGTCTTGCAGGGCCAGGCGGCAGGGTGTGATGCTGCGCTCCACCAGGTCTTCGGTGAGCTGTTCCAGTCTGGCTCGGCTCAGGGTGACAATCAAATGTTTGGGCCCAGTAGCATCGGCCGTGACATAGGGTAGGTTGATCTCAGTTTCCAGTACGGTAGAGAGTTCGATCTTAGCCTTTTCGGACGCTTCTTTCAAACGTTGTAAGGCCATCCTGTCCTGCCGCAAATCGACTCCATTTTCGGCCTGAAACACGTCCGCAAGCCAGCTGATCACGCGCTCGTCGAAGTCATCGCCGCCCAGGAAAGTGTCCCCATTGGTGCTAAGCACCTCAAAGACG
The DNA here is from genome assembly GCA_003353825.1 of Chloroflexota bacterium. Next base: position 7,722 of record PIVW01000174.1, on the reverse strand, counting down.
CCATCTCCTACATCAAGGATCGAGATATCGAAGGTGCCGCCACCCAGATCATAGACCGCGATTTTACCTTCTCGATGAGATTTGTCCAGGCCGTACGCCAGGGCTGAAGCTGTGGGTTCGTTTATGATCCGCTGAACTTCTAATCCGGCGATTTTTCCCGCATCCTTGGTGGCCTGGCGCTGAGCGTCGTTGAAATAGGCAGGCACGGTGATAACGGCTTGAGTCACGGCCTCTCCCAAATAGGCCTCGGCATCTTGGCGAATCTTTTGCAAGATCATGGCTGAGACCTCGGGCGGCGCGTAGTCCCGGCCGTTCATCATGACTCGAACATCGCCGTTGCTGGCTTCAGATACCTCGTAGGGCACATGTTTGATCGCCCGCTGTACAGCCGTGCCATCATATTTACGGCCCATAAAACGTTTGACCGAATAAATCGTGTTATCGGGATTGGTCACTGCTTGGCGACGTGCGACCTGTCCGACCATGCGCTCTCCGCTTTTGGGATTCACGGCGACGACCGATGGGATCAGTCGCCCTCCTTCTGCCGAGGGGATGATAACCGGTTCGCCTGCTTCAAGTACTGCGACGACCGAGTTTGTGGTTCCTAAATCGATTCCGATGATTTTTGACATGTGTTTGCCTGGTATTTTTGTGTGGGTGGGGATGTTAGGCTACTGGGCGACTCGAACATAGCTGGGACGCAGAACCTTTTCTTTTAGTATGTAGCCTCGCTGCACTTCGGCGATGATATGGCCGCTTTCGATCCCGTCATTTGGTTCCATGCTGATAGCTTCGTGGATGTTAGGATCAAACTCGCCTGTAGCATCGATCGCGCTTACGCCCTCGCGCTCCAGGACAGTTTCTAGCTTGCGAGAAATGAGGCGGAAACCATCGGCCCAGCCGGCATCCTCTTCTCCGATACTCTCGGGGATATTATCAAAAGCGCGGGTGAAATCATCGACTACAGGGAGCATCTCGAGGATGAGGCGGGCATTCGCCTGAGCGATTCGGTCACTGCTCTCACGCTCTTTGCGGCGGCGGAAATTCTGGAGTTCGGCCTGTGCTCTCAGTGCCTGATCGCCGGCGTCGTCGGCGGTCTGCTTGGCTTGTTTCAACTCGGCAATGAGGGCGGACAGGGTTTCATCCTCTGCTTCCTCTACGTCAGATTCTGCTTCAGGTTTCACAGCTTCGTCTGACTCTAGCGCATTGGATTCTTCAGACGACAGGGCAGGCTGCTCATTATCTGTGGCTTCGGATACCGTTTCTGGGGCATCTGACATGGCTGGTTCTTCACGTTCGTTAAGGGTGTTGTTTTTTTCTGGCGTGTTCATGTGGGTGGCGAATTTGATTGAATGCAAGGTTGTCTGTCGATGGTCGGGGATAGCTTTGTGTCGATAATTCCCGATCAATTGTTGGTTGCAGGTGGTGGATCGATGGGAGTCTCGGCGTCCAAGATTGCTGTGTCAGTACCATAGAGATTGGCGACAAGACTGCTCATCAAGCGGGACATAAAGCGTACGGTTGAGATCGTACGGCCGTAAGGCATACGAATGGGCCCAATTACGCCGAGGATGCCGGTACTCTGGTCGGGTTTACCATAGCGTGAGAGCACCAGACTGATGTCTGGGAGATTGTCATAGGGGCTCTCTCCTCCAATGATCACTTGCACACCGGGCAATTGGCGTGCTTCCTGAATCAGTGGTTCGATGGCAGATGTTTCCTCGAAGATTTCTACAAAGCGCTTGGCCTCACCTCGTTCATTGAACTCGGGCGCTTGCAAAACGTTGGTGAGTCCATCCCTGTAGATGCGGTCACTGCGTTCATCCTCATGGTAGAGGATCTGGGTAATGAGGCTGGTGATCTGGCGGGCAATAGGGTCTGAATCAGAGTCCAGAGACCGTACATGATGCCAGTTCAAGCTTGTCAAGCGTTCATTCAGATCATGACTGAGCCGCGATAATTCGGTTTGTGTCCATGGGTCTTCCAAAGCGATAAGCTGCTGGCGCACTGCACCTCCAGAGAGAACAAGCACAAGTAAGAAGGTCCTGGGCTGTAAGCTTATCAACTCGACGTGTTTGAATTGGGTGCGTATAGGTCTCGGCATTGTGGTGATGGCAGCGCTTCGCGCCGTACGTGCGAGCACGCTGGCCGAGAGCCTCACCCATTGGTCGAGTTCCTGCTGTATTTGGAAAAACTGGTGGCGAATCGTATGTTGTAGAGTCGTTGGTAGAGCTGCCTCATGCAGTAAGTGCTGCACAAAATAGCGATAGCCCATGTGGGTGGGAATGCGACCTGCCGATGTGTGAGGGTGCGTAAGATATCCCAACTCCTCGAGTTTTTTCATCTCGTTTCGTACAGTGGCAGACGAAAACTGTAAGTCATAGGTCTCTACCAAACAACGTGACCCAACCGGCTCAGAGTTGCTGATATATTCGTGTACGATGAGGCCGAGGATGGTACGACGTCTGGGAGTGAGTTCAGCGAATTCAGTTAGTGTTTCGGTCATAGAGTAGCCTGTTTAGCACTCGATGCCAGCGAGTGCTAACGCTCGATTGAGTAGTTATGATACCACAGATATTCGCCCGTATGTAAACCGGAGTGAGATTACATGCAATCGTTCCTGACCGCTATAGGCAGACAAAGCCCCTGCGTGGCAGGTAGCAAGAAGCAGGACGGGGCACCTTGCCACCTTGCCACCTTGCCACCCCATCACCTTGTCAGATAAGCGACCAAGATCAAGAAAAAATGGCCGATGATCTTGAGTAAACATCTAACCACGATGGCAGATCTGCATTCAATAGGCGTTCCTGTCACTGAAAATGCCGAACAAGGTACGAATGCAGATCTTGAAATCAAGCCATACAGACCAGTTCTCTATATACCACAGATCATATTTAGTGCGCTCGACGATGTTCGTATCCCCGCGTAGGCCGTTAATCTGCGCCCAACCGGTAATGCCCGCTTTCTCCTGATGGCGATCCATATACCGGGGGATAAACTGGCGGAACTGTTCTACATAGACCGGTCGTTCCGGCCGCGGTCCTACCAGGCTCATATCACCACGGATGACATTGATAAATTGAGGTAATTCATCGATTGAGATACGTCGGAGAATTGACCCAAGGCGTGTTTTGCGGGGATCGTCTGCTGTGGTCCAGCCCGGCCCGGCATTCTCGGCATCTGTGCGCATCGAGCGGAATTTGAGCATGGGGAATGGGCGGGCATCCAGACCCATCCGTTCCTGGATATAAAAAACCGGACCCGGCGATTCCAGCTTGACCAGCAGCGCGATCAATAGCATAAAGGGCGAAAGCAAGATGAGCGCCACGGTGCCGAAGAAGAGATCGAACATCCGTTTTAGCGAGAGCCGCCAACCGCGCAGGGCCACATCGCGTATGGTTAATAGCGGCAGGCCGCCTAGATCGCTAACCGTCACCTCGGTGGCCATAATCTGAAATACATCAGGGAACACTTTGATACTGACCTTTTCACGCTCACAAAGAGAGATGATATTGATGATCTCGTGGTGCGAGGCGTCGGGTATGCCGATGACGACCTCGTCAACATCATAGGACTCGATGATGTGCGGCAGGTCGGCGGGACGCCCCAGTAGAGGCGCATTGATCGAGGCAGGGGGTTCACTATCTGTGTTGACATAACCCACAACTTCATGGGCTATACCACTATTGCCTTGCAGCTTCTGCAAAAGCATGAGCCCGACTTCGCCGCCGCCAACCACCAATACCCGTTGTCTGCCATAGCCGTGCGCCTGGATAAATGTGATAATCTGGGTAAGGAGGAAACGGCCCAGGCTTACCAGGAACACGGTCAGCAGCCAGGCGATCAGGATGAAAGTGCGTGGATAGTCAAGACCACCTTGATCTAACTCTTCCTTGAAGATAAAGAAGGTAGCGACCAATGCCAGCAAATAGGCGGTTGTAATGGCGCCGCCCGACTTGGCCAGACTGTCTAAGAAGCTGCTGGGGCGGCGACCGTGATAACGTTTGCCGACATAAGAAACGATGACGATTGCGGCCAACACAATCAGCAAAAATGGCACATACCTGAGAAATCGATCCACAGATTCAGGCCTGAACAGACGCTGAATGCGGTGAGCGAGCAAAAACGCCAACGATGCGGTTGCCAGATCTGTCGCCAGCAAAGCAAGTTGAAAGATAAACCGGCTTCGTCTCATGTGTAGCCAACTTCTGATGGCAGAACACGGCGCAACCAGGTGGCACTTACATCCACCCCGCCCTTGAGTGCTATCCCCACCATAATTGCCCAATACATCCAGGCCGGTGTCTCAGCCCGGTAGTGTTTGCGAACGAATATCGCCATCGATTGATAAAAAGCCACTCGTACCCGTGGGTTGCCTTTGGATGCGGCCCCTTTGTGATGGAGAACGTGCACCTGAGGATAATACCAGATCTTGTAGCCTTTCTGCTTGATACGGTACGCCCAATCCAGATCCTCTCCATGCATGAAAAAGGATTCGTCGAGTAGCCCCACGCCCTCAACCGCTTCACCTCGCACCATCATGAACGCCCCCACGACCGAATCGACTTCTGCTTCTTTATCTTCAGGTAAAAATGTGAGGTTATATTGGGCAAAGCGTTCATTGTTCGGAAAGAGCCTACTGAGGCCAATACCCCGATAAATAAAGGAGCTCGGTGTCGGAAAGGCTCGGCGGCAGGCTTTATCAAGCGTACCGTCGGGTAGGAGCAGCTTGGGGCCGGCAGCGCCTAACTCGGGTCGTTCATTCATCAATGCCAGCATACTGGCAAGGGCGGTCGGGGGTAGCTCGGTGTCTGGGTTCAGTAATAAGGCAAATCGAGGTAACTCTGCAATAGGTTTTCCTTGAGCATAACCGTACGCAGTCAAACCGAGGTTGTTGGCATAGGCGAAGCCACCATTGTGTGTTGTGGCGATGGCGCCGGCTTGCGGGAATTCATCGCGCACCATATCGAGGCTGCCATCCAAACTGTGGTTATCTACCACCGTGATATGGTAAGAGAAATCGCCTTCACTGGCATATACCGAGCGCAGGCAGATTCTTAGCAGGCCCTTGGTGTTGTAGCTGACGACAACGATAGCTAAATCAAGCATGATCTAGACATAAGGACTTAGGACAGAATAATTCGCCGATTTGCTTCCTGGCATGACAGTAGAGTTCCGCAAGTTATTGAATTCTCAGTCCTAAGATGATTCGATAAATCGAACTGTATTCTACACTACCCGACACGCTGTGGCAAAGGGTTGGCATTTCGACTCTAAACGAGAGATTAGTGTCACGGCGCACGATATTGGTAAACGATACCCTCTTGGCTGTTGATGTGATTTATTAGCTCATCTGCACGTTCATTGTCGGTGCGTATATAATAGATGTGCAAATCTTGTGGCCCACGACGTTCGACAACCGCTGCTAACGTGTAGCCGTTGTTGACGGCGTATTCCTCCAACATATCCGTCATAACCGACCAACGTGGCGGATCGGGCTTTGGTACATCATGGTACATGATGATGTCTGGCTGATTGTCGTTGAGGTACTCGAGCGTCAAGCCCTGATGCGTGATCTCTTCATCGTTTAGACCAAAGGGATCGATAGCCCGCCAACGAGAGAAGTAGGGCAACCATCCTGCCTCGCTGGCAACCAATGTATAGCCCAGATCGGCATATGGCTCCAGGGCAGCGCCGATGATCTGGCGGTCGTCAAATCGCGTGGGATAGAACGACTGGGCGATCCGGAAACTCTGCTGGATATTAAAAATGGCGAACACAGCCACGAGTATAAGGCCGATCCCCTTCATCGTCGCGATGCCAATCATTTTTCTAGGGAGCGAACGCTCGACGAGTTTGAGTGCGACAAGCGGCGCCACAAGCAATTGCATAAAAATCGCACGGGGGATGGTTACAAAAAGAGCGAATACCGCTAGAGCTAAGCCTGCATACAAAGGTAGTTGTCTGCGTAAGTGCTCCCACGACCACCTGGGTTGTCCCAATGGAGCCAGTACGCCAAGCGCTGCCGCAGCTGCCAGTAAGAAAATTGGATAGACCGGGTACTGGAAGCGCTGTCCGATATTCTGTAGCTGGTCGATGAGGAGATAGCTCCAGGGGAAGAGAAAGGCGGGTAATAACAGCACGAGTGCTCGCCAACCATCGTTGCGTTTCGCCATGACCAATCCTACACCGATCAACAACAAAAGTGGGGCAAGAAATCTGAACAGTTCGTAGATGTTGAAGAAGTAATTGAAGTGCAGCAAACTGCCCGTGTTCTTTACATAAAATGTATTCGGCAGGAGATAACCGAAGTACTGCCAGCGCCAGACGAAATAGATCAGCCCCGGGATGATCAGCAGAACCAATGTGTACTTCAAAAGTCGGATTCGATCCCGTCTGCTGAGTAAGATCAGTGTCGCCAGCAAGGCCATTATCGCAAACAGCACACCTTCGGGACGAGTCAGGCCAAGGAGCAGACTGGCCAGTGGTAGCACTATAAAAGCAAGGCTTCGCCCCCTGACTTTGTCGTTAGCGAAGGCCAGCGTGATCTGCGCCACGAATAGGATGATAAGTAACAGCGAGAAAAGGGAGGTCGCAAAACCTGTGTGGGTGTGGTAGGCAAGAGGACCTGCTGCCAGGGCGCCTGCCGCAAAGAACACAACGAGCGCCTGGCGACGCGACAGTACATAGGCGGCGATGCCCATCAGTACGACAGTGAATGCAGCAACGATGAAATTCAACAATGTCGCTGCCGTTTCGATGCCCAAACCCGCACGGTGAACGGCGGCAACTAAGACTACCCAGAGGAATTCCGTTGAACCTTCCACCGGATCCTCCCCAATATTCCAGACAAGACCATTACCCTCTGCCAGATTACGAGCGTAACGAAAGGAGATGTAGGCATCCTCGGAAGGGACGATAGGATGGGTAGTTTGAGCGACAAAGAATATCGCCAAGGCCAGAACAATGGCAATGAGGGCTGCCCAGCTTATCTTTCTGTGATGGGTGGGGTTTGAGATATCGGCCTGAGTGACAGAGCCGGTGGTCGGTTGAACCATGGTGGGGTGTGCTCACTTAGGACTTTGAATTCAATAACTTACGGAATTCTACCGTCAGTTCAGGAAGCAAATCGGCAAGCTATTCTGTCCTAAGTCTTTATCAGCAGGGGCATGTTGGCCAGGAAAGATTCAACTCAGTGCCCTGCATGAGAATCAGCAGATTATAGGAGGGTCAGTTGATCCATGTCAATGATGATAAGGCTTCGAGGAACATATTAGCGTCAGTTCGGCGTTTCGAGCATCATGTATACTGGCGGCATGTGCGCCTGATAAATGCAGAAGGAAAGCCAGATTGGCACTCGCTATCATGTCTAGGCAGGAAGCTTTGCGCTCGGTAAAGGGAACATCGAGCTTAGATTACTGCAATATCGATGGTCCCCGAAATATCGTCCTTTTGCTCTTCCGTGATACAATCCCACAGCCTATTTTTTATGCACACCTTGTTGTGACCCCTTATCCGACATTAACAGGGCCGCCGGGTGCAAAATTGCAGGAGGATAGAAAACTCATGTTAAATAGAAAGACCGGTTTCGTATTTGTATTATTCATATTGGTGTTGATGTTGGCAGCGTGTGCTGTTGCGACGCCGACGCCTGAGCCCCCGCCTTAAGCTTAAGCAACTCCTCTTCCCTCGGCACCGGCGCCGGAACCAGCCCCGACGATT
>PIVW01000173.1 GCA_003353825.1 Chloroflexota bacterium | reverse complement strand
AAGGTCAAAAAACCAATGGTTATCTTCGTCTTTTCTTATTTGTCAAATCGCATAAGTCGCTTAACTCTTTGTGAAAAGTTCGATTTATGCCCTTGCTGAGTATATATCCAAGGGAATCCTGAGTTCAGCTGACATTTTCTTGTTCCTTTCTGTCCGTATTTTGGGGCACTATTCTATGTCAACCCCCTGATATCCCGAAGAACCAAACTTGTTTGAGCTGTGGCAGTCTTTTGGAGCAGAGCGATTATTTGAATGGGCGGCAAATTGTGCAGACGATGCTATCGGTTATGCAAGTTGGCTACTATCCAAAATGGTGTGCAAAAGCAGAGAGTGTTGATTTTTAAAGCAAACTGAGGTCAGGGGAGTGGCAGCGAATAGCCCCTTTACACGGGACATATGGATATGACGTGATAGGCAGTATCGGCTGGCATCGGCAAACGCTACATCGAACCTTTGGCGAGGTACACAGCGAACTGGCAAAGAAGGTGCAAATCAGCGAATCGCAAGTGCGCTATCTGTACACCTATCAATATCAGCCGCTGTCGGCGTGTCAGGAGCGGGAAAGTTGACCGGAATTGGAGCAGGTATCGGCAGAGATGGGGTTGATATTGACCCTGGATGGATTAGCGCCGGAAGGGGGAGAACCGCAATTGTGGTTGATACGGGAACTGCGGACGGGTAAGACGCTGCGAAGTGGATGGATGAGTGAACAAGGACAGCCAGCATTTGAAAACTTTCTGAGGCCGATAGCAGAAGCGGGGTTACGGGTAGAGGCGGTAATGAGTGACAAACAACGGGGGTTGGTACCGGCCCTAAAGGCAATACCCGTGAATGAAAGTTGGAAGTGAGCAAAAGATAGTGCCAGATTAGGGCATAAATAGTATCCTTTCGACACTCTCAAGGCAGCCTCTTGGGAAAAACTAAGCCGGAGGATACCCAAATGAGGTTTGACCAGAAACTTCCCCGGAGATGCTACCTGCCTAATTCTTCATTCACGGGTATTGGGTCTATACGCCCCTACACCGGTTCAACCGCATCCAGAGCATGGATTTGGCTGCGAAGCTGACGCAGGTTTGTCGATACCTCCTGCAACTGCCCATCCAGCTCTTTTAGTTTGTCATGCTCGATGCCGATAAAACGGGTGTAGGGTTCTATCGCCTCTCGGATCTCATGAATCGAATGGCTCAATTCTCGCTCGAATTGGTCGGTCATGGTTTGCGTCAGCCGTTGCCGTAGGTCCTCGATCTTCTCATCCAGGTCTTTTTTGGCAGAACGGCGGCGCGCCGGCAGAATGAAGAGACCGGCCAAAGCCAATCCACCGGCGGCGATAATGCCTAAAGGATCCAAAGCCCGTGTGAGGATGTGCAACAAGATTGCCCCCAAACCCAACGCCCCCATTTCTACCACACCAAGCGCGGCCAAGGATGTCTTAACGGATTCACTCAAGTTTCGGGCTTCGGATGATTGATCATAACTATCGACCACCTCGAAGGCAGACTCACCCACCGACTGCAGCAACTTCTGACGGTTGATCTCAAAGGTTCCACCGATTTCACCCACGATGCGACCTTGGTACTGGCTGGCGCGCCGGTTCAGATACTGGGTGATATCCTGCCATTGCCGGTAGTTTCGCTCCACCATCCAGTCGATCAGGTCATTGACCTCTTTTTCGATCAGGCGGTGGGTATCACCAATCACCTGCTGTTCGAATTCAGCGCGAAGTTTGGAACTGTTGATCAGATCTAGAAAACGCCCCATGCGGATGGTCTCGTCGAACCAACGATCTCCCCTTGCCCGCACATCGTGCAGGATGTTATCTATCTGGCTCAAGCGGAAGCGATAATCCCGGCGCATATCTCTCTCAAACGCCTCCAGTTGGGCATCGATGGTTTCCAGTGTCTTGAAATCATCCTGTAACACTTCTAATTGTTGGGCCACTTTGTCCGTATATCGCTGCTGTAAACGTTCGGCCACGCCTAACGGGCTCTCGAGTTTGATGCGCAGGCGTTCCTGCTGGTCCAACTGGTGCAGGATGTAGCGTTCCAAAGCAGGGAAGCGGGACTGTTCTAAGAGTTGTTTCGATTGCTGAGGGCCTGCCACAGCCTTGGACTGTTGAGCGAGTTTGACCGCCACCGGGAAAACTTCCGGCACCGAATTGAGTACAGCCACGCTGTGATCACGCACGAAGTCGATCACCTGGATGAGGGCAGCTTCGTTCTCCAGGATGTCGATTTTGTTGATCACCACCACAACCTTTTTGCCCCATTCTCGCACCATTTCCAAAAAGGTTCGCTCGCTCTCGCTAAAGGGCCGGTCGGCTGAGGTCACGAAAAGCACCAGATCTGAGCGAGGCACAAATGCTTCGGTGATTTCCTGGTGCCGTTGGATAATGGCGTTGGTGCCTGGCGTATCCACGATATTGATTTCCTGCAACCAATCAACAGGATAACTCAGCCGCAGCAAAAAGGGTTCTACCTGCTCAGCCGCCGGCTGGGGACCATAGCGTAGGATGTGTACCTGGCTGGTGGTCGGGGTCACACCCTCATCCAGGAATCTAGTACCCAGCAGAGCGTTGATGAACGCCGACTTGCCACTATTGAATTCGCCAACCACAACCAGTAAGAAGAATTCATCCAACTGTTGGCGCGAGGCGGCCAATATTTCCAGATCAGAGAGGGGTACCTCCAAGCGGACGGCGATCTGTTCGAGGATCGCAAACTGTTCCCGCTCCAGTTTCAGTATCTGTTCATGCTCTTTCGATAATATCTTGTGCATGTACGGTCGCTACTACTACATTGTATCCTGACTGCCTTCAGTTGACACGATCGCTTCGTCCATCTGAACCACTTCAGAGTCTGTCTCGCCATCGGGTTCTTCATACTCTTCTTTGTGAGCATCCTCTTCGGGCACATCCAAAAGGTAGGTGAAAAGCGTAGAACCTTGTTTGGCAAGATACACCATCATTTCTTGTAGATCGCTGGGCGCCAATTTCGGGCGTGGTTCGTCAGTTGGATGAGCGAGCACCCATTGTTGCAGTTGCGGAAGATAATCAAACCTTGAGGCCAGATCGATGGGATAGCGCTCAGGATTGGTACCGATCCACGATACTGAACCCACTTTGGCTACGATCTGATACCAGGTTTGGGCGCCGGGTAAGTCAGGCGTTTGCGTGAAATTGGCCAGCAGGGAAAGCAATATCGGTTTTGCGGTCGGCATCAAAGGTGCCATCCGGGCCAGATACTCGAGACTATCATCACAATTAAAAGGAAGCCAAAGTGGCAGTAGCCCAGACCTGATCGCAGCCGTAGGGCTAATCTGGCTAAAGCAATCGATGAGGATGCCTTGTGGTGTGCGTTCGTGCAAACGCGATTCCCAAAGATAAGCGGTATAGGCGAGGGCGCTGAAGTCCTCGGGGTGTGTGCCGTGGATGGACGTAAACTGGAACTGCTCTTGATCACAAAAACGTTTGGCAGCATCTCTGAAAGAGGGGAGCGTGCCCCATTCTGATTCCCGACCCTTGTGAAGGGGATACTCGCCTGGCATTGTCCATCCGCCTCTGTGTTTGCTCCCCTGTTTTTCTAGCCAGGTATCCAGTTCATCGCTGCCGTTCAGGTAGACTTCGTCTGCATAACCACCCAGACCTCCAACCTGAACGTGGTGGCGAGGGTTTATCTCATATTGTTGCCAGTAGTATTCACAATCCACGAAGAAGATCGTACCGTCCGGCGCCAAATGCTCTCTGATGAAGCGCCTGTATGCCTCTGGCATGTCCAGGAGTTTTAGTCTGACATGGTTTACTTGCTCCACCAGAAATCTGTCGTGGACGGGATCGTAATGGTTGACAGCATGAAGATCTGGGTTGCGATCCAAGATGGGCTCGATAAACGCTGCCCCACTACGTTGGTAAGCCCTGATATCGTCGACAGGTGTCGAATCGGCCACATTGAGCAGGAAATGTGATGGCAAAAAGGGGACACGTAAAAGAGCCGCCAGATAGGCGACACCCCCGTTTGGAGCACCCACAAAGATAGCCGGATAACCGACACCCGGTTCTGATCTTTCGTAGACTCCCAATGCCTGTCGGGCAAGACCCTCACTGCTCACATACCGGGCTAAGGCCGGATCCAATCCTTGATCTTTCAATGCACGCGACACCAGGCGTTTTACCAAAGATGCCGGTAGACGCGACCCCCACCGGGCCATGCATGCTTGCGATGGCGTACTGCGCTGAGGCTGATACCATAGATCGGCAAGCGCAGCAGCAACGGCATTAAGTACAGCGGCGGAACTGGATTCTGGGGCTTCGCGAATGCGTGGATAGGCCATGGCGCTTGTAAGTAAGTGGTGTGGAATGGCTGAGATTATGAGTTTGTTGCGTCCATTATAGCACTTTTGCCTAAATGTGGCAGAGAATGCGAAAGCGTTACTGTCATTCCAAACGCGAACCGATTTGCCGCACGCACAGTGAGGGAAATCGGTTCTACAAAAAACGAACCACGCCGCTAAAACCAGTTTGGCAAGTTGGAATCGACAACCATAGCTAGAAACAGCAAGGCTAGGTGTAAAAGAGAGTATTTATAGAGCGACCTTGCCGAGGCTTTGTTTCTTTCATTTTTCACTTTGTAAGCATCACGCAAAAAGATGCCACCAGTCACGAGGGCGGCCAACAGATAAAACCAGCCAAAAAGCCCCAATGGGACGATAAGCAATGTTACCAGAAAGAAGACCCACGAGTAGATAATGATTTGCCGGCGTGTCTCTTCTTCCCCTACTACCACCGGCAACATGGGAACATCCACCCTGGCATAATCACGTTTGACCATGAGTGTGAGTGCCCAGGTATGTGGTGGTGTCCAGAAGAATATAATGGCGAAAAGTGCCCAGGCAGTCAGATCCAGACTGCCCGTAATCGCGGCCCAGCCAACCAGTGGGGGGATCGCACCCGCAACACCACCAATAGTTATATTGTGATGTGTTCTGCGTTTTAGCCACAAGGTGTAGAGAAAGATGTAGTAGAGGGCGCCGCCGAGTGAAAGTACAGCGGCCAGAAAATTGACCTGGGTGTAGAATACGAAAAACGACAGGGTGCAAAGGGCTACACCAAATAGAACTGCTGCACCAGGCGCCACCCAGCCTGCCGGAATTGGACGGCGTTTCGTGCGATACATGTACGCATCGATATCCCTGTCAAAGTAGTGGTTTAGGGCATTGGCGCCACCGGCTGATAGCGTACCCCCAACTATCGTCCAAAACAGAAGGCTCAGGTCCGGGAATCCCTGCGCAGCCACAAACATCGCACCCACGGTTGTGATGAGCAGTAGCGAAATAATTTTTGGTTTCATCAAGGCCAGGTACACTGCCGGTGCGCCTGGCCTTGATTCTTCCTGATTTTCGGTTGTCTTTGGTGGCGCCGCAGTAGGGACCTGAGTCGCTTTGAGATCAGGGCTGGCTGTATGGCTTACAGATGACATAGCCGCCTCTCGACAGAGGGGTCGCGAGATCGTATGATGGGGAGTAATTAAGTACGCGATTCGTATCACACGACATATTTTCCTATAATCAGTAGGTCCAACCCGCCCTATTTGAGGACACCCGCTTTGAAGACTGAATCGCCAATAAGGGCAAGGGCTGCGGATAACATAATAATGTTGCCCACGTGGTAAAGTGTGGGCACCAGACCGTACGGCACACCTAAGATCCCCACGTAGATGATGGCATCCAGTAGAATGGCAAGTAAAATGGACACAAGTATCACAATGTAGCGTTTATACATTCGTAACATGCTCCGCTCGAATAATAGAGTTTATTTGCAGATCGAGTAGTATGGATTGATATTGTAGACATGGGATTAAGTCCTGTCAAACGTGTAACCTGGTTAATCTCCTTGATCGACACTCCATTTTTGAATTATGTTGACAGAAATGCATTTACGATTGTTGTACATTGCTCCGTTTGGAACCTGCGAGAAACAGACCGTTCAGCGTCGCCTGATACCGTTGGGGCGGGCGATAGCTGCACGGGGGCACGAGATCGAGGTGATAGTCCCGGCATGGGATTGTACACAACAGGCCGGTAGGGATGAATCCGACGGTGTTGTGAATATCCATTATCCTCGACTGGGTCCTGCGCCGCACCGGCTTCTTGATATCGCCTTGCTCAAACGGATTACTGACAGAATTGGGGAATTGGACCCTGATATCGTTCATGTATTCAAGCCGATTGGATACAGTGGTGTTATTGGAGCATCGTGCATACAGCGTGGCAGGAAGGTGATCGTCGATCAAGACGATCTAGAAACGGACAGGGGATGGGGTAAGCGACGCAATGCTATGGCCCGAAGACTTGGTGCGTGGCAGGAAGGATGGCTCATGAGGAGAGCGGCCGCGGTGACCACGGCCTCCAGATTTCTTCAAACTTCTATCAGACAAGCCTATGCACGCACAGACACGGTTCACTATTTGGCAAATGGTGTTACTCTTGCCACTAGACCGATCTCGCCCACTTCCAATGCATCCGCTGCACTGTTATACACCCGCGGCAATGACATCAGGACAGACGTTGCCGATATCTGGCAGCGAATTCTGGCGCATGTGCCCGACGCTCGTTTATATATCGTGGGTGATTGGTCGGAGCCTCCTAAATTAGCTAGCTGTGATGTACTGGGTTGGCTGCAGGGGAAGCGTTTAGATGATGCTCTCAGCAAAATGGCGGTCGCTCTCTTTCCAGTGGCGGATACCGATCTGGTACGCGCCAAAAGCCCTGCTCGGTTGTTGGATTGTATGGCTCTGGGATTGCCGATTGTCACAACCTCTGTAGGAGAATATGCGAAGCTGGTCGGGCTAGAATCGGGCATGGTTGCCAGCAGTAGTGATGAGTTTGTCGAGCGAGTTGCGAGCCTGTTACGCAATCCTGACGAACGTCACCTTGCCGGTGAGGTTAGCCGGCAACGCGCTCACGAGCATGCCTGGGAGCGGCGGGCAGAAGCGCTCGAATCCTGGTATCTTCATTGTTTAAAGGGGCAGATATGATCCCTGCAGGTCGTGGACGCTGGCTCGTTTTTGCTATCGCTTGGATGCTGTTGATCTTCTGGTTTTCAGGCCAATCTTATCTCCCCGCGGCCCCTGAACACTGGCTAGATTTCTTACTCAAAAAGAGTGCACATGCCGGCGCCTACGCCCTACTCTGGTATTTCTGGTATCGTGCAAGTCATCGGCCGTTACTGGCATTGGTTGTGGCCCTTCTATACGCGCTAACGGATGAGTTTCATCAGACCTTTGTGGTCGGGCGAAATGGCTGGTGGGTTGATGTCGTGATCGATGCTGTCGGAGCTGTAGGAGCGTTGCTGTTAGTACGATCCTGGCTCGGCCAACGTATCGGGTTCGGGCGAGGGCAGTCGCTCGATCAGAATATCGCCGAATAACTGTTCTTGCTCGACCCTGATCTCATTTTGCTTGATCAGTTCTAGCACGGCCAACAGACTGACGATAACCTCAACTTGTGTGCGTGACTGGCCCAAAAATCGTTTGAACTGCACCACGGCGCCTACCTGCGGCACAAGGGTCAATAATGTATCCATACGGCCCTCAACTGTGATCAGCAGGGGGGCAATCGAATGGACGGGGCGAGGAGGCTCGTCTAACTCGGCCAACACTTCGTAGACTGCATCCATGAGAAGTTGTACATCGAGCCCTTCAGGATCAAGACGTTTCTCTAAGGAGGGCGGTGGAGCCAGGCGCACATAACCTCTGCGTCCACTGTCCTCTAAATCCTTCAAAAATCTCGCTCTTTCCTTGAAGCGTTTGTATTCACGCAACTGCCGCGCCAGTGCTTCGCCCGGATCTTCCTCTTCTTCCTCTTCATCTGATTCAACCTGTGGCAGCAGCGCCACAGACTTTATATAGAGCAGGCGTGCAGCCATCACCAGAAACTCGGCTATGCCGTCAGGTTTGAGTTGCTCCAACCGTTCGAGGTGATCGAGATATTGTTCCGTGACCTGGGCCAGGCTGACCGCTGTAATTGGCAACTCCTCCCTCAATATCAGGTGCAACAGCAGGTCCATGGGACCTTCGAAAACCTCCAGGTGCACGATATAGTTGTCGGTCGGTTTCAGCAGCAAGGGAACGGGCATAAGATATCTTATTCACACATCGTTGGTTTAGGGTCTGAGGTAGCGCTGGCCTGTCTCGGCCATACGATCAAGCATAGCCTTGGTTTCGGCAACATCTTGTCCGGCAATGCGTTCGACCAGGCAACCAGCAGATCGCAGAGCATTCTCTGTTTGCTGATTCACCCCGGCCACACCACCGATGATGGTGACGCGCTGCGCTGCTTTGGCATCTTCTTGCGAAAAACCGGCTGAGGGGCGAAACCTGGCGATGTAGTTCAGCGCGCCCAACCAATCATCTTCGGCCCAGGCTGCCGGCTGTTGCCAGAAGAGTAAGTAATGTTCCAACGACTTTTGCGCACCGGCATGAGAACCACTACGGACGGCCTGGATCTGTGCGAACAGCATATCCTTCCAATTTCCTTCTGTCAACCACTGCCTACCCGGGCACGATGTTATGTTGTG
The DNA here is from genome assembly GCA_003353825.1 of Chloroflexota bacterium. The sequence goes on along the minus strand of PIVW01000173.1, from coordinate 2,339 downwards.
AGGAAATTCTTTGTGGCCCATGACCTTATCAAAAGGCAGCAGAAATTCTTGTATCAACCACGCCAGCAGATGTGCTGCCGAGGAAATCTGGACGGGTGTGGGAAGCACTGTTGTAAAGGTGCCAGCCACGCATACACCTATCGAGAATTCGTCGTTGCGATAGACATGGTAGGCCGAGTTTGCCAGGCTCTGTGTTTGGTAAATTGTGCCATCAGGGCCGATGTAGTAATGATAGCCGATGCCCGGCCACTGGTGCGACTCATCATTAACATGGTACTCAGCGATGCGTTCTGCCGTAACATTTGCCGGTGCGGCGCTGTGATGAATGGCGATATGTGAGATCTCATCCAGAGTGCGCTGCGAGTATCGTCGCGTCGGATGTTGTGCCAACTGACTAATAATGTCATGGATCACGGGGCGAGCGACTGCAACGGTAGTGGGAGGATCTGTGGGTTTGTCGGGATCAGAGCGCAGAGTATCGATGAGACGCTGTTGCTCTTCAATCGTATTCTTGAGTTGAGATTGTTCTGATTCCAACGCCAGTTTGATATCCTCAAGTCGATCCACTTGCGCCCGCACGGTTACGTTATCGGCCTGCAGTTGTTCTATCTGTGCACGATATAGTTCCAGCAGCGCCCCATCTCCCGGACCTGATCCTTGTGCGTTTTCCAGCAAAGTCCGAACTCGGGCCAGGAGAACATCCTTCCAGCGTAATCCTCGTTGCCACTGTTCGCCGGGTGATTGTGTGACAATGAAATCCTGTACACCTTTTAGCCGCTCGATCTGCAGGTTGTGTGTAGTCAATAGCCAGGCTGTCAGTTGGGAAAGGCTCGCTAATTGCCCTTCTGTAGGGATATCATCTAAGAAGTTACCGGCCACATGGATATTGATACCGAAATGTAACCACTCTTGGCTATTATCGACTACTTGATCGATGGGGTTGGTCTGCAGAATTTCGCCATTGCCCTTAATGTAGAATTGGCAGATGATCGCTGGCCATCGCACCCGATGCGCTTTTGCCACACGTTTGATGGGGACGTCAGCCATTACCGCCGTATGATTGATGACGATGTAGCGTATCTCGTTGGCCGGACGAGCTATCATGGCGGCATCATCTCTGGGAAGCTCTGCTATGACATCGGTGATGCGTGGTTGTTCGATGGATGTCTGAACATTGGTTGTGAGGGCCTGATCAGGCAATGCTACCTGTTCGACAAGAGACACGATACGCGCCTCTGCCTCTGCCAACTGAGTGAGCAGAGTAGAGCGCTCCTCTTGCAGGGCAGATAGATCAGTTTCCAAGCGATCGATTGTGTCATGGAGGTCCAGCACGGCTATCCCCGTAGAATCCCGAAGAACATTGATCTGAAGCGTCAACAGATTTTTCCACCCTGCCCCTTGTAACCACTGTTCACCAGGTGATTTTGTGTTCGTAAACTCGCTGGCGCCCTGCACAGCGCTGGTCTGCAGATCTGTCATGTCCAGCAGCCAGGCACAAAGATCTGCCAGCGCCTCCATCTGCGCGGAGGTTGGTATCGCACCGCTAAAGTCGCCTGCCACGTGAATGTGGATACCATCACGCAACCAGGACTCGTCCTGATCGACCACCTCTACCAGCGGGTTGGTCTGGTAAATCGTGCCATCCTCTTCGACGTAAAAATGGCAGACGATTGCGGGCCATCGTTGACGATGCGCTTCGGCGATGCGCTTGATGGCAACACCCGGCCGCACAGCCGTATGATTGATCACCACGTGCGTGACATCGGTCAATGGACGAGAGTGCATGGCGGATGCGTCGCGCGGCAGTTGCTCGATGATGTCGATAATGGCAGGTTGCTGTGAGGTATCTGAGCTATCACTAAGCAGTCGCCGAAGTTGCTGCACGCGTACTTCTAACTCGTTGATTTTTACTTCTGCCTCAAGCGCGTGTTGTGCAGCCAACCTCAGGCGAATGCGGCCTGGCTCATGCTCTTCTAAAGCTACCCGCTGGAAATATTGCGTAGATAACCCATATTGTTCGAATACATCGGTGATGGGATATCCACAAATGTCCAGGCCGAACTCCCTGTAAAATTCCATGAAAGGGCCACGCACCCAGCGGTTTGTTTCTGGAAAGAATTGTTCCATGATCGATCTCTATCTCAGCTTGTCTCGATCACGGTCGTCAGAGAGACGTAACTTGACGATAAACATCATATTCACCGTTGCCTTCTATATATATAGTTTGACAATGGCACATTTCTCTAGACCATCAGGTGGGATATCTTGTGGGTACCAGTTATTGACGCCCATATGTAGTAGGGCGACATCAATTGCCGTTCGTTAGTAGCAGTGCCGGA
>PIVW01000172.1 GCA_003353825.1 Chloroflexota bacterium | reverse complement strand
TTTCGGATGTTGCGTTCGCTGACACAAACTATCCGTGCTCTTTCGTACAGCGGCCTGATCTTGTTGTTCGATGAAGTAGATCGCATGTCGAGCATTGGCGGTAAGGCCGAGAAGTTAGCCACCGACAACCTGCGCGAGGTCATCGACCGCTGCCGGGATGAGTTGCCAGGGGCGATGTTCGTCTATGCTGTACCGCCACAATTCATCAATGATGTCGTTCCTCGCTACCCGGCTTTACAACAGCGGGTACGTGCACCCGGCCGTTTCTCTTACACCAACCACTTCAGCCCTCAGATCAGCCTCGAACATCTGGATATGGATGAGAATGACCTCATGGTTGCTATCGGTGAAAGGCTCATCCCCATTTACGAAATGGCTTTTGGAGTGAGATTGGATCAAGCAACGCAGTATGCCAATGCCGCAATCCTGGCTAATGTGGCCCGAGATGTCTTCCTCGATGTCAGCCATCGTCGCCTCTTTGTCAAAGCCTTTGTAACCGAACTGGCCCGCCAGCACACGAGCGAAGAACAAATCCTTACCGAGGAGGAAGCGATCGCCATTATTCGTGGTCAGGTCGACGAGTTAAGTGGTGGAGAGACACGACCCTATTAAGGGCGAATTATGAATGGCGCACGGTGAATTGTTAATGATCGGCGAGATCGTAGAGCATCCGCAGTATGGCCGTGGACAGATCGTGGCCATGTATCGTAATGGAAGTGAATGGATGGTGAGGTTCGAAAATGGGTTGCGCTTCCGCCGCCCTCGCCAGGAGTTCGTAGGCCAACAAGACATCTCGCTTGCGCCTGTTGCCGCGCGGTCGTTGCCGGAATTTGCTCTGATGACGCCTTCGCAGTTCGAGGCGCGGCAGATGCTGGAAGCATTGCGTGTGGGCGTGGCTCCGGCACAGCATATTGAGGAACTGACCATTGGCCTTAAAGATGAGCGGGCAAACCTCGGGCTGGGCCTGAACAGAGCCCATAAAAATGGCGGGGCGGTACGGGCGGTGCTTGGGGATTACGGTTTCGGCAAGAGCCATATCGTCGAACTCTGTGCACGCGAAGCCCTCAACCGGAATTTCTTGGTGGCGGCAACCAGCCTGGATCTTTACGAGCTGCCCCCTCACCGTTCCTTCGACATCTACGCCAGACTGATGCGTAACATGCGTTATCCCGACAATGACGAGAACGGTTTGGAACCTCTCCTTGAAACTGCCGGCGCCATGCCCCGACTGCGCGAGCAGTTGCAAACCCTGACGCCGGTGGAGGCAGATCCCTTGGCGGTGGGCTTGGAGGCGCTTGCTAATACATCTTCATCTCGCCAGCGCAAAGCGTGGATGCAATGGCTGATGGGCGGACGTCGGGTTAAGAGCATGAATAAGGCAACGCCGCGCGCTATCCGTTTTCCCACCATTTATCGTGTCGGCCACAACGCCCGCCAGATCGCCTATTTGCTCAGTGGTATGAGCGTGCTGGCACGGTTGGCCGGGTACAGTGGCCTGTGTGTGTTACTTGACGAAGCCGAGAGTTATTCGTTGTTACGTCCCTACCAGCGCCCCAAAGCCAGCCTCTTTTTCAGCGCTGTGATCTACGCTGCCCTGCAGCAAACGCAATCACATATTCAAGCTGATAGCCTGCCCCAACATCGTTGGCGTGAATATCCACCCGCTTATGATAGCCGCCAATCCTTGTTTTTCCTCTTTACCGTGACCCATAGCGATAAACGCATGCCCATCGGCGAGTGGCTGGACCCCGGCCAGATCCTGGAACTCGACCCCTATCACACCCCGCAGGAGATCGGCCACTTCTTGGAGCAGGTGATGGTTTACCATGCCCTGGCATTCAGTTACGAGATCGCCGAAAGACAGCGGCAGATCCGCCGTGGCGCAGCCGAGCATCTGGCCTTGGGCATGCGTTCCAAGCGCTTGAGTATCCGCGGTGTGGTACGATTGGGTGTTGAACTCTTCGATCTGCTCTACCTTTATCCTGATTACGACGCTGTCGCTCTGCTAGACGAATTGCGACGGCAGGTTCGATAGGAGGCTCCAAACATGCTTATCAAACGCTTTCAAATCCAGGGCTACAAGAGTAATAAGGATCTGACGATAGAGGGGCTTTCGGACATCAATATCTTGTATGGTTTAAATGATGTTGGTAAGTCGAACATCTTTGAAGCACTTGCGTTATGGTATCGTGTTTTCTCCAGTGAAAGTGACCAGTATGCTGGTTCAGATATTGGTGCATTTGCTTTTAGTTTGGGACAAGAACAAAAGATTCGACTTGAGGCGGATATCCAATCACGTGAAGTCGGTACACTGAATACTGTGGTGAATGTAGTCCAAGTCCGTAGCCATTCTGAGTATTCATCCGAAGCTCATCTCACCAAACCTGATGCCCGAAAATCGGTTCCATACAAATATTCTGACGGTGAATTCGACGTACGGGTTCATGTGATCGATGCAGCACGTCGGGTTCATGTCGAACAAAGGGAAATTGCGTTTCTGTCGAGTCCCATCAGGTCACATAACCTTAAACAAGCGTTGTTTTATGCCTATCTCAGCTCTAACATAGAGCAAAAACAAAGGTTAAATGCCATAAAAAATATACTTGTCGAACCCCCATTCAGTCTTGGGGAACTCGATATTGCACTTGATCCTGAGACTGATACAATTGATGTCGGGTTTGTGCGGCCGGCTGGGCGGTTACCAATTAGAAACCTTGGTTCTGGCCCACAGCAGATATTGCTTATTCTCGGCCAGGTCTTCCTGAATGATTATCCGATCATCGCCCTAGAAGAGCCGGAGATGAATCTCTCGCCGCAATATCAGGAATACTTGATGATTGCATTACGCAAACTGATGCAAGATCCGGCAGTCAAACTGCAACAGTTATTTATCTCAACACATTCACCCTTTTTTGAATTCACCGAGAACTTCTATCATGTAACTTTTGATCCAGAAAAGGGCACTAAGATTGAGCAAGCGACTCCAGAAACACACAGCAGGCACTTTGCGATGACACCGGTGGGGCCTGATTCTGGTGCTCGTCTAAACTCACTTAATCAGGTTGAACTTTATGATGGTGTGATTCAGGATTTAGGATTGCAATGGGGTGATCTCGTAGTATTCGTAAGGAACGACGCCGGTCAATGGGAGGTCAGATCTGCAAATGAAATCTCGGATGAGCTACAAGTTTTTTTCGACAATGAATCTGAATCATGAACATAGAAACATTGATTCTGGATACAAACGTTTTGTGGAACCGAGATTTGTGCGATCGGCTGACTGAGCGCATTAAAACGGGCAGATTGCGAGTCTATATTCCCACATTGGTACATGCGGAACGAATCAGGCAAATTGCCAATCAATATGGCGAGCAATTTGCTATCGATATTGTTCGGCAGTTTATTCGGGATGCGCGATTCATTCTCCATCCCCTCAGTGTGGAAGACGCCGAAAGTGTTGCCGATGTCTGGTTAAAATTAAAGTCATGGGGTATGAACGAAGATTACTGGAAACAACATCGTTTCGACATATTACTTTGTGCCATAGCTTGTTCGACAGGCTGCAAACTTATAACAGCCGAGGAACATGGCACACATTTCGAGATATTAACTGAACGCATGAGTGTACAAGAGTTAGAAATATGGCTTAAGGAAGCCTGAATGAACGATCCCGCAAGGATCAAAGCCAACCTACCGCATACCTGGCCGGTTTTATTCTCTCGGCACGGCAGCTTTACAACTGTCCAGGCGCAGGCGATCCCACCGATTCTGGATGGACGCAACACTTTGGTCATAGCCGCCACCGCATCGGGGAAGACAGAAGCAGTGCTGGCGCCGCTACTCGAACGACATGTATTGGCCGCAGGGCGGTGCCAGAGGCAGCGGGGTTTGAAACTCCTTTATATCTGTCCTACACGGGCGTTGGTACGGGATCTGTATGAACGAATGCAACCCTGCCATGAGGCCCTGGGCGTGTCACTGATGATGAAGAGTGGTGACACCGGCCCTGTATCGGCGACACGGCCTCCGACCGTCCTCATCACTACGCCTGAATCGACCGACTCGCTGTTAACGCGTGCGCCCCGCCTATTGGCTACGATACAGGCAATCATACTGGACGAAATTCATCTTTTCGATGATAGCCCGCGTGGCGATCACATCCGTTGTCTGCTCAACCGCATCGAGACGATTCGCCGTTACCACCAGGAGGAAGCGACAACCGAAGTGGCAACCGAAGTGGCAACCGAAGTGGCAACCGAAGTGGCAACCGCTCCCTTTGTGCCACTCCACCGTATTGCGCTTTCGGCCACTGTGCCTGATGCAAGAGGCGTGGCCGAACGCTATCTGTTAGGATCGGAGAACAAGGTCGGGTTTCAGATCATCGAGGTCGAGGGAGGCAGGCGGCTTCGCCCTGAGATCGTACCTATCAGCGGAATGCGTGATCTTTTGCAGGCGTTGGTACTACGGCTGGGTGGCAACTCACCCATCCGCAAAGCATTACTTTTTTGCAATACCCGTAACGAGGTCGAGTCTACTGCCGCATACCTGCGCCGGCATTTGCCCTTCGAAGCCGCCATTTTCGTGCATTACTCCAATCTGGATGCGGCCATGCGTCGCCAGGTAGAAGATGACTTCGCCGAAGTCGGTGTTGCAATTTGTGTAAGCAGTTCCACTCTCGAGCTTGGCATCGATATCGGCAGCATCGATGACGTGGCGCTATTGGGACCGCCCCCCACTGTCACCTCTTTTCTGCAACGTATCGGACGTGGCGGTCGGCGAACGGGAAGCACGCAAGTTCTGTGTCTGTCTCGTTCGATTTTGGAAGAAGTTCGCTTTCAAGCACTCATTTCCCTTGCCCACGCCCACTCTCGCTTGACCCCGCTCTCTCATTCTTATCCGACCTATCACTTCCGCCCCTCCATCCTGGTTCAACAGATCTTCAGTATTCTCAAGCAGAGTCCTACCGGTGGCATCCGTTTGGCAGACTTGCGGCGCGTGGCGCCGACAGCCATCGAAACCGCCGTCCTTGAACGCATCCTCAACTACCTTGCGGTGAGTGGCTATCTGCGATCTGGCCGGTTGGGTGAATGGCGAGCAGATATCGCCTTGGATGACCTCATAGACGACCATGAAATCTATAGCAACATTGGCGCCGATCCATTCAAACTAACCATTGTCGATGCCTACAGCGGCCATACGATCGCGCAAAGCGATCGCATTCGTCTGGAGGGGGATACACTTCTGATGGGGGGACGCTCGATGGTCGTTGTCTGGAGAGACCGTTATAAAATCGGCGTTCGCCCAATTGCATCCGATAGGGTCGAAGAGGTGATGCGCTTTCATACCGATCCCCTGGCGATTCCTTTTGAAGTATGTCAGGCTGTAGCATCTTATCTTGAACTTGCAGCAGGGCAGTTTTATCTAATCCCCCAACTGGAAGGAGCGTTGCTCTTTCACTTCTGGGGAGATCTTTATGGTACGCTATTGGCGAGTCTGTTACAGGCACACTTTGGCGTCGATGAAAGGGATATTGCTGTCACTCGTGTCAATGAACATTGTTTGTATTTGCCAGCTATATTGGTCGAATTACCACCTTGGGACGCGACCACGGTCCGCAAGCAATTGCGGCTACTGTTCCCACGCCTGGTGTCGATGCTGGAATTAGGCAGGTTTTACAGCCTGCTCCCCCCAGATGTAGCTCAAGATTCTTTGATCGAGCAATGTGATCTGTTGCGTTTTCGGCGACTGTACCGAAATTCTGGTTTGACGATCCCAGAAGTGGACCTGCGATCACGTTTATTAGAGATAATAAGCTGACCGTTTCGACCTTCTTTCTGTTGAACCACCTTTTGGTTTGCTAGTTATCGCCGATCGGAGTTAGGATAGTGGCACTCCACGAACAACAGTTTCATATCTGCCGCCGGTCGAGTCACACTGTTTGGCCAGTTGGAAAATGAGGCCCCGTTGGGGCAAGTAGCAGGTCGCAGGTCGCAGGTCGCAGGTGCGAGTTCGGTTGCAGACAAAGTTGAACTTGCCACTTGCCACTTGCCACACACATCGACAAAAAGTTGTCGATGCCGACGCTGTAAGCGCCTATACAATCGTAGCAGAAACATCTGACACCTGTTTAGTCACAAAAGAAACATGAAGCCAAAGGTAATGCCCATCTTCACAATCGGCTATGGCGCCCGTACCATTGACGAATTCCTGGCGGTGTTGCAGGCCAACAACATTGCCTATCTCCTTGATGTGCGCTCGGCACCCTATTCTCGCTATAAACCGGAATTTTCCAGACAACAGCTCGAAAACGCCCTGCGCGCTCATGAGATAAGGTACGTGTTTATAGGCGACGCTTTGGGCGGACAGCCCGACGATCCTGACTGCTATGTGGATGGCAAAGTAGCCTACGAGCGTGTGAAGCAGAAAGACTTCTATCGTCAGGGCATCGCGCGGGTACAGAAAGCGTTTGAGCAAGAACAGCAGGTGGTGTTGATGTGTAGCGAAGGCAAACCAGAAATCTGTCATCGCGCTAAACTCATCGGCGAAAGCTTAACCGACTTAAATGTCCCCGTACGCCATATCGACGAAAAGGGCGAATTGCAATCCCATGAGGCAGTTATCAATCGCATCACCGGCGGACAATTGAGCCTTTTTGGCCAACGAGCTTTCACCTCGCGCAAGCGCTACCATGATGAGGACGATGACGATGACACTTGAGATCGCCACTATCGGCGTCTATGGTTTTGACGAAGCCAGTTTTTTTCAGGCGTTGGTTAAGGCGGAAGTAGACACGTTTTGTGACATCAGAGCCAGGCGAGGTGTGCGCGGTTCGCAATACGCATTCGCCAATAGCAGACGTCTGCAAGCCCGCTTGGCCGACATGGGGATTCGCTACTTGCACTTTCCGGCGCTGGCGCCCAGCAAAGAACTTCGGCAAAGACAATACACCGCCGACAAAGCCTCTCGTACAGCCAAGCGTCAGCGCACAGTTCTTGACACGACGTTCATAGAAGCCTATCGTGACGAGCATCTTATCGACTTCGACAGCACTGACTTCGTGTCCCAGTTTGAGGATGACGTGCATATCGTGGCGCTCTGCTGTGTAGAACGTGAACCGGCAGCCTGCCATCGTTCGCTCCTGGCCGAGCGCTTACAGCAAGACCTCCAGGTTTCCATAAAACACCTTATGCCAGACGAAACCTGGTAGAAATCACTTCCAAAGCCCGCTTTGACGGCTGATCCCGGTTTACAGGTCTACCGGTACTTGGTCTACTAATTTCGGATACTTGTATTGAAATGTCATGAAAGTGCTGATCGTAGCGAAGACGAGACAAGGCGCCGGCGCATGTATCGGCGGGATCACCTTCGATGGGCGCAGCGTACGGCTGCTGGCAGCGAATGCCGCAACCCATGAACGGGCAGGCATGAATTACGAGATCGCAGAGGTCTGGGAGGTCGAAGCCACGCCGCCAGTCGAGTTTATTCCCCCGCACATAGAAAATCTGGTTGTGGGACGAAAACAGAGGCTTGGGCTCATGTCTTCGGCGGAACAATTCATCGAACGCCATAGTCCCGGCTTGGCGGGCGGATGCGAAGTGCTCTTCGAGGGGCTTACACAGGCCACCACGGGGGGCGCCCTCTACATTGCCGAACGCGTGGGCATTCCCTCCTTTAGCACCCACTTTTGGCGACCTGACAAGGCTTTGCAGCGCGATGATGACGGCAAGCGCATCCGCTATCGCTATCCGGCAGCCGATGGTGGGCGAACCGTGACCTTCGTGGGATTTCAGGAACCGGTTGAAGTGATTCCGGGCGGCAGCTTGCTGCGCGTCTCGCTGGCTCATTGGTGGCGGCCTGAGCCCATGTCTGAAGGAGAATATCGCTGTTATGTACAGCTTTCCGGCTGGTTTCTGGATGGCGCGCCCACCGTTATCGAGGGCCGTCCCGCCTCCGCTGTTGCCCGGACCTTGCCTTTGCCCGAGCAGGCATCTCAATTACTCAAATCTGTTTTCGGCTACGACCACTTCCTTCCCCTCCAAGCTGATATCATTGTTAATGTACTGGATCGCCGTGACACCCTTGCGATTATGCCCACAGGGAGTGGTAAATCTCTTTGCTATCAATTACCGGCTCTGCTGTTCGAGGGTCTGACCGTGGTTGTGTCACCGCTCATCGCCCTGATGCAAGACCAGGTGGATGCTCTACAAGACATGGATGTGCCCGCGCTCTTTTTAAACAGCACATTGGATTACTCTGAGTATCTGCGAAGGGTTCGGCAAATCAAAGAGGGCGCCGTCAAATTGCTTTATGTCTCGCCCGAAACCTTGTTGCGACCCGAGACCCTTGTCATGCTCGACCAATGCAATGTTGACTGCCTTGCCATCGACGAGGCGCACTGTATCTCATCTTGGGGACATGATTTTCGGCCCGAGTACCGTGAGCTGATGCCGGTGCGAGAACGCTATTCCCAGGCAGTTTGTATCGCCCTCACCGCCACGGCCACCCAACGTGTGCGTTCAGATATCGAATCGATCCTTGGTTTCGACAGTTCAGATCAATTCGTTGCCGGCTTCGATCGCGGGAACCTCTTTTTAGTCGTGCGCGCCCGCCTGGATGGGCTTCAGCAGGTTTTAACCTTTCTCGATACACATCGTGATCAGTCGGGCATCATCTATTGCAGTACGCGCAAGCAGGTTGAAGTGCTAGTCAATCAGTTGGAAATGTCTGGTTATCAAGCGGTACCCTATCATGCAGGGCTAGATCGAGCTGTCCGCCTGCGCCACCAACATCTTTTCAGTCATGACGATGTACCCATCATCGTCGCCACCGTTGCCTTTGGTATGGGTATCGATAAATCCAACGTGCGCTTTATCCTCCACTACAATCTGCCTAAAAATCTGGAAAGCTACTATCAAGAGATCGGTCGGGCCGGGCGTGATGGCTTGAGGGCCGACTGCCTGCTCCTGTACGGCCAGCAAGATGTCGGCACCATCCACCATTTCATTGAGCAAGGTGCAGCTTCGGAACGCGCGGGCGCGACCGCCAGACTCAGCGCCATGCTGCGCTACGCTCAAACACGTAACTGTCGAAGGCGCCCCCTTCTCAATTACTTTGGCGATGCCTACGATGAACCAAACTGCGGGCACTGCGACAATTGCCTGGCAGAGGAGGTGTCCATCGAACAGGAGGATGTGACGATCGCCGCCCAGAAATTCCTTTCCTGTATTCTACGCACAAGAGAACTGTTTGGGGCAACGCACATTGTCAATATCTTGCGAGGGTCCAGCGCCAAGACTGTGTTGAACCGCGGCCATGACAACCTCTCGACTTATGGCATCGGTACGGAATATTCTGCCAAACATTGGCGACGTCTGGCACAGCAGTTCATCGAACAAGGGCTGTTGGATCAAGATATGCAACACGGCAGCCTGCGGGTGACCCCTGCTGGGAGGCGTGTTCTGGCCGGGAAAGATAAGGTGCACGTAGCGGTCGAGGCAGAACAGCGTTCGGTATCAGACACCCAGCTTGCGAACAAGTATGATGGTGTTTTGTTCGAAGAGCTACGCGTCTTGCGCAAGCAGTTGGCGGATGCGGCCAATATCCCACCCTTTGTGGTGTTCTCCGACCACTCGTTGATGGAGATGGCGACCTTCTTCCCACAGACCACCGGCGGTTTTCTGGCCATCCATGGTGTAGGTGACAGGAAGTTGGAGCGCTATGGCGACGCTTTTATCGCTGTGATCCAGGCGTATTGTACGGAGCACGATCTGGAAGAACGCCCCCCAACTGCGCGGTTCTCCCCATCTTCCACTGCTCCATCCACCAAAAAGCGCCGTTATGAGGAGGTTGGAGAGCTTCTGGCGGCCGGCCACAGCATCGAGTACCTACAGGCATTGTATGACGTAAAACGGCGAACAATCATCAATAATCTGGAACGCTATCTGTCAGATGGCCATGACCTGTCGTCGGATCAGCTGCTGGCCTCTTGTTCCTTGCCGCTGGAAACGCAAGAGGAGGTGCTCGCGGCCTTCACCGAGTTGGGCACTGAGTGGCTGCGACCGGTCTATGACCGTCTAGGTGGGCGTGTCGCTTTCGATGACTTGCAACTTTTGCGTCTGTATTTGTTGTACCAGGATGTCTAGCGCGATATTGATTAGGAGAGATTATGTCAGCTTCAATCACACTTCTATCTTGGAATGTAAACGGTATACGCGCCGGTTATCGCAAGGGTTTTCTGGATTGGCTTGAGCAAGCCCAGCCAGACGTTTTGTGCCTCCAAGAAACCAAGGCCGAGGCGGATCAACTACCCTGGGAATTACGCCAGCCTTTCGACTATCACAGCTATTGGAACTCATCCAAACGTAAGCGGGGTTATAGCGGCACTGGTTTGCTAACAAAACAGGAGCCCCTTTCCGTTGACTTTGGGCTAGGCATCCACGAATTCGACCAGGAAGGACGCACAGTCATCGCCCATTATCCCAGCTTTGTGCTCATCAACTGCTATTTTCCCAACGGCAGCCGTGATCATAGCCGCCTCCCCTTTAAGATGGCGTTTTATGATGCTTTTTTGGCAATGTGCGAAGGGTTTCGGGCGAAGGGTAAGCAGATTATTTTCTGCGGTGATATCAATACTGCGCACCATGAAATCGACCTGGCCAACCCCCAGTCCAATAAAAAAACGACTGGCTTTCTGCCCGAAGAACGTGCCTGGCTCGATCTGGTTGTCGAAAGCGGTTATGTCGATACCTTCCGCAAGCGCAACCCCGATCTGCCCGGGCAATATACCTGGTGGTGGCTCTTTGGGATTTCGCGTGACAGGCCCATATATAGTGTGCTCAGATTTAGGCAAAAAGACGGTAGCCTCCCAGATCCAGATAGAGGCGCTGGAACCAAGTTTCGGTTCGAAGGAT
>PIVW01000171.1 GCA_003353825.1 Chloroflexota bacterium | reverse complement strand
TCCTTCGAACCGAAACTTGGTTCCAGCGCCTCTATCTGGATCTGGGAGGCTACCGTCTTTTTGCCTAAATCTGAGCACACTATATATGGGCCTGTCACGCGAAATCCCAAAGAGCCATTCTCTTTAGATCACTTGCTCGTATAAGGGCAAACCCATCCCTTTGAATCTGTTCAAGAGTGTCTGTATCTTTAAAATATTTTTCCCAAGCTATGTCGTTTTTTGACATCTTTACACGCAGTTAATAGTTTGTTACTAGTATTTCGGATATTTTGCCTCGACCGTTCGCATCAGAGTTTATCATTCGACTAGCATGAACCCGATGGATGTGAAAGGGGGCGTATAACTCTTCGAAAAAGTTGTCACTAATATCAATATTTTTGGGGTCTGAATTACTCAGCATTAGTTTTGCATCGAATGTTTGATCAATCTGATAGAAAAAATCAGCTAATTCGATCTGGTCGGAATCAGCAAATTTGTTTTTCGAATATGAGGTAAAATTGGAAGTCGTACTTAACGGACGGTACGGAGGATCAAAATAAACCAAAGTGCTATCATTAATATAGCGTTTACAGTCCTGAAATGTTCCTATTCGTAATGTTACGTTTTGTAGAAGATGCGAAACCAACGATAGTTTCTTATTATTGACTATTGCTGGATTTTTATATTTCCCAAAAGGAACGTTGAACTCTCCTTTTAAATTTAATCGATATAGGCCATTAAAACATGTTTTATTTAAGAATATCATGTATGCAGCCCGACTAATCCATTCTCTGGAAAATACATTATAATCTGTTTTCGAATTTTGTTCGTTATATCTGAGCCGAATTTCATAAAACAACTTTTCTCGTTCTTTATCTATTCTTGAATAATAATCGTTACTATGTTTCATCAACAATTCAATCAGATGATGAGGATCACGTTTTACTACCTCATAAACTAATATCAGTTCTGGATTTATGTCAGAGAGAAATGCTTCACGAATCTCATAGTTCTGGGAAATATCCAGAAACACTGCACCGCCCCCAAGAAAGGGTTCTACATAACGGGTGATTTTCCCATCGATAAGTTCGCTTGGATAGTGTTGAGCAAACTGTCCGAGCAGTTGGCTCTTTCCCCCAGCCCACTTAATAAATGGTCGTGCTTTCTTGTTATAGGTGGTTTTTGTAATATGATTATTTGTCATTTATCCAGCCAAGGTTGTTGTTCGCAAAATGTTGGGTGTGCTTATCTAATTCATCGTATCGCAGTTCCTTGATTATACAACAAATGTTCTGTATTTGATTCAGGTCCACCAATGACTTAAGATTATCGTGGTACGGAGCGGCAACAAGCACAAAACACTGATCAAGCCGACTAGCCAGATCTTTGATATATTGATAAGGGTGTAACTAGCATCGCCAATCAACCTAATCCGTATTCCCCACATTTTATATGACCGCCTATTGACGAGCAAACGTTGTGGCGACATAACCGGTCGGGCCCCATCTAGTCACCCTGCTCACCCCAATATCCAATACCGAATACCCACCCCATCCCGCCTCAATCTTTAATCCTTAGTCTTCACTTACCTCCCCTCCGCCAGCATCATCACGCCCAGGGCCACGGCGCGGCCGGTCATGCCCAGGCGGTAGGGGTCGATCTCGTTGGCGATTTCGTCGGGGTGGTTGTCCTCACTGGCATGTAACAAGAGAGAAGGCGTCTTGAAGCAAGAACATCCGCTGCACGCTGTGGCCACTCTGCTCGGCCCCCTGATGATTACCTATACGATACGTGGGGCAATTGCAGATGCGCCTCTGCCGCCGATCGATCTGCCGAACCACGTGACAGATTTCCTGGAGGGTCGGATGCAGCCTCAGCAAAATGGGGTGACGCTGGCTCCATCGACATGAATTATCAGGAATTTCTAACCCTTCCTGGCTTGTATATTGTTGATGATGCGAGGAGTGCATTCGTGCTCGGGAGTAACCGATAAATTTCGATTTCGATACGACTGGAGGGAAGGAGCAGGCTTCGTGCTTAGTTGAGGAGTCGAATGACTGCCTATACGTCTGGTTGCTATACTGAATGCAATGTAATTACTGCAAAAATGAAAATCTATTGACAATGATAGCGCTGCATACTACACTGTTTATAATGGCTAAGGTAGCCGTTGCGGGGTCGAGGGTTTACAGTATCTGACCTGCTTGACAATTATATATGGAGGGTTCTCATGTTAAAGAACATACTCGCCGGAGCGCCGGTCAGTCGATCATGGATTAGTGATCGACTGCAAACACGCGTAGTCGTGCGAACCATGGTCACGTTGATGATAATGGTTACCATTCTGATGATACTTACCTCTGTCACGAAGGCAATAATGGCTGGGCAGGGCTTGATGTGGTCAGTAGCGGCAGATGCACCGGTGAAATTGGTCGTCTGTTGGGAAAATCTGGAGAGGGCAGAGCCGTTACCCGCTGCCTCCAGTTCCACGAGCGGAGCACAACGTCGAGAATGGGTTCGATTAGCCCTTAAAAGTAGTTGGGAACGATACGCTCGTGTCCTGTTCATTGGCTGGGAAGAATGCAAGGACGAGGAACATGCGATTCCTCCGCCTCATACTCATGGGCCGCGTAGGCCAGGCACTGGGGATGAAAACATCAAGGTTACGATAACCACGTCAGGTGGTGGACAGAACCCGGCTCACGGATCATGGGGAGATCATCAAAAATCAGGGATTCTGCTAAATCTACAAGAGAGTGAGGCTAACACCAAATTCCTGGCGATCCATGAATTCGGCCACGCACTCGGTTTCTATCATGGGGAAGAGCGCAGCGATTGGCCGAGTACGACACAATGCCCCGAACAGTGGTCATCACTCGAACCCAATGACGTCTGGTGGCCCCAAAGGTGGTCAAGCCGTACAAGTATTCCCATGTCACGATACGCAGTTAAATCAGCGATGGAACCTGTCAGGTGATGTTCGCTCGGGGAACAAATGCCTGGCGTTAAGTGGCGACACGACAAAGAACGGCAGCAGGGCAGTGATGCAAGGATGTGATGGTTCGACAGACCAGGATTGGGATTACTACTGGTAACATCACAGACAAATTTCCTCACGTGTATGCACAGATGATGACAGGAAAAGATGCGCCCACATTTACAGGTAGAGCGACAGGGGCCGGCAGCCGTGGTCCAGTTGATTTTCGATGGCCGGATGGTTGCGAGCATTGTCGTTCCGCTGCCGGAGGATGAGCGCGAGCAAATCAGGGTGAAAGTTGTTGTTACGTAATAGGTTGTCGATCCACTTGGGATCGCGTATACTCGCGTTGAATGACCCATCTGATGGAGACTATCCATGCTGCACACCATAACATTGCGCGGCCATTTTGATGGCTAACATATCTGCCTAGATGAACGTTATGATCTGGAAACGGATATAGAGGAAATACTATGAAAATCCGCAAGCACAACGGACTCACCTTTGATGATGTCCTCCTTCTCCCCAAACGCTCCCCTGTTCGCTCGCGCAATGATGTGAACACGAGCACTCGCCTGACATCCTCCATCAACATGCACATCCCGGTCGCTTCGGCCAATATGGATACGGTCACAGAGGCGAAAATGGCCATTGCCATGGCACAGGCCGGTGGTATTGGCATGATCCACCGTTTTATGACAACCGAACAACAGGTAAAGGAAGTGAGGAAAGTCAAGCGGGCACGGGGTTTCATTGTGGAGCGGCCACGATCTATCGCCCCTGAAACTACGGTTGCCGAAGCGGTGAAAGCGATGGAACACCATGGCGTGGGCGGGCTCGTTGTGTTGGATGAGTGGCAGCGGCTGGTAGGGCTTGTCACCAAGCGAGATGTGATGCTGGCGCCCGTCGACTTGACACATGTTCATCAAGTAATGACTCCAACGGAGCGATTGATCACAGCGTCGCCCGATATATCATCGGCTGAAGCACAAAAAATCCTCTATAAGCATCGACTGGAGAAATTACCCCTGATCGACGATCAGAACGAATTGGTGGGATTGATCACGGGGCAAGATCTGATTAAATCTCGTAAAAACCCTCATGCGACGGTGGATGACAAAGGTCGCTTACGGGTGGGGGCCGCAATTGGTGTTTCTGAGATCGAAATGACACGTGTTGAAGCACTACTCGCTGCTGGCGCCGATGTACTGGTCCTGGATATCGCCCATGGCCATGCCGACCATTGCATCGATATGGTTACAACGATCCGCCAGGCCTTTCCGGCAGCCCAGATCATTGCCGGAAACATTGCCACCCGAGAGGGCGCCAAAGAACTGGCTGAGGCTGGAGCCAGTGCCATCAAAGTCGGTATTGGTCCTGGTTCTATCTGCACCACGCGTATCGTGACTGGCTTTGGTGTTCCACAATTGACAGCCATCATCGACAGCGCCGAAGGCATTGCCGAGGCAGGCAAGAACATTCCCATCATTGCCGATGGCGGTATCAAGACCTCAGGAGATATGGTTAAAGCGCTCGCTGCCGGTGCAGACAGTGTCATGATCGGCAGTCTCTTTGCAGGCAGCGAAGAATCTCCCGGCTCCCCGGTTATTCGTAATGGGCAGAAATTCAAAGTCGTACGGGGTATGGCTTCATTAGGTGCAGCCATAGGCCGCAAAGAAGCTGAACGAGTAGGAGACGAGAGTGCAGAAAGTGCAGAAGATTGGGACAAAGTCATTCCCGAGGGCGTCGAAGCAGTCGTACCCTATCGCGGGCATGTACACGAGATCTTGCACCAACTGGTGGGTGGTTTGCGCTCAGGCCTCAGCTATGGCGGCGCACGCACTATCGCCGAACTACAAGAAAACGCTGAGTTTATCAAGATCACGGCTGCGGGTGTTCGAGAAAGCCATTCCCACGATGTCAAACGAATATGAGGACAATGATAGCATGTCGCCACTTCGCCTGGCAGCGCTTTGCGTATTTGGATCGCTCATGTATCGACAGGTATAATTGGGAAAGTAGGTACTACTGGCCAATGGTATCTGCTTATTGTGGGATACTCAGATTAGACCGTATCAACGGGCCACACCCATCACACCGGGATCTAAGCTGATGGCCATACGCAGTTAGCGTATTTCAAAATACCGTTCTATCACGGTCATAGGAGGAAGTTTCATGAAAGCTCCCGTACGGTTTATCGTGCAGTTGCAGATCATGGTCGCGAGCCTGGTGGTCTTGTTCATCGCCGGTCATTTCAGCGTCGCATATGCCGTCGATGAAGACGCAATCACGCCCTCTGATCCTGTCACCATTATCACAGTCGACAGTGGCACCGATCCCGACAACAGTAAGAGCAGAACTTGCGCAAATGAAACTCCCTGCACGCTGCGCCGCGCTATCGTGCAGGCTCGCGGTCTCTCTGCAGGCCAACGCCCCATTCTCATCCAATTCGATATCCCCGACGAAGAAGATGAAGGCTACGATGATAGTTTGGGCGTCTGGGAAATCGAGGTGATGAGCACATTCGACCCATCAGTGTTCAGAGCAATTGAAGGTGGGGAGATCACTATCGATGGAGCGACGCAGCCCGATGGACGCGCGGGCGGACCGAAAATCATCCTCATTGGCCCGGGCACGGGCAACAGGGATGGTATCATCGTCGGCACAAACAATGCCGGTGGGCATGACGGTAATGTGGTGCAAGGATTGGGGTTCCAAAATTTCAAGACCCACCTCATCGTCAATTCGAACGATAACATCATCGAAAACAACTGGTTTGGCCTTAGTTCTGACGGCTTGGATGTTTACTTGCGCGATGATGAGCCGGAAGATGGTAGTGGCAGTGCCGGTGTCGCCTTAAGTGCCAATGTCGAAGATAACATCGTGCAATCCAACGTATTCCTTGGCTTCGACGGTGTTGCCGCGGCCATGCGAGGTGAGGGGAACAGCTTCAAATCCAACTATGTCGGCACGATCGCCAACGGCACCGTTCCCAACAAGCAGACCGACCCCAAACTCATTTGCACAACGGTCGATTGGCTCGGCGGAGGCGGCATCAGCCTTGAAGGCAATGAACATCAAATCGAAACAAATGTCTTTGCAGGCTTACGTCAAGAGATTTTCCAAATATCAACCCAGGCTGCGGCTGTTCGAGCCAGCGGCGATGAACATACGATCTCGAATAACAGGATCGGCATCGACACTGGCGACAACGAAGTCGGCGTATGCGGCCGGGGCATCTACTTGATCGGCGGACCTGAAAAGGTAATGGTTAGCGATAACCAGATTACCGACTCCGCACTCTCGGCTATCTCGCTCAACGGTGCTCTTTACGATGCCAATACTCTGCGTTCAAACATCATCAAAAGAACCGCGGCCTGGCCCCAAGTCGAGGGCAATCCCACTGCAGAAAACGCCATCCAGCTTGGACCCAGCCTACCAGACGCCATGCTTACCTTCAACCCCGCCAAAGTGACTCAAATCAATGGCAAGTCAGTAAGCGGAACCCAGGGCACTAGCAGCCCTTGTCCTAATTGTACCGTCGAACTCTTCTTAGATGACATGGACAGCATCAAGGAAGCGTTGCAATCATTGGCAGTGGTAACGGCCGACTCTAACGGCAACTGGTCGGCCACGATTCCTGAGAATCTCACCAGCAGTCAGTCTATCCGCACCACCAGCACGACGGCACAGTTCAATACCATTGCCAATATGTCTGCCGGGACAACAACCGGACTATCTCGTCTTTACTTCAAAGCGATAAAGGTCTTCTTGCCACGCATTCAGTGATAGGCAACTTGCATATTTGAGGACTGCCAGTCTTGAGTGCGACAGTTTAGACGCTCTCATCCACCCGCCTCATACCGACCCAATCGATCTCGATCCCGGCCTCTGCCAGACGCTGGCTTAACTCTCCGGCATGACTTTGGATGTGGCGAATGTTATAGATCTGCAATTCCAACTTGTCGAAGGGCAGCCAGTCAAAACCCGAGGCGCCTTCGAGATCAACGCTATCCAATTGAGCATCAACTTGCTGATGGCAGTAATCCAGATACTCGAGTACCTGATCCCGTGTGTAGGGATCGGGGATTTCAGGCTCAGCATGCGGCGGCCAGGGTAGCGGACCCAGGAACTGGCTTTCATCTCGATGCTTGGCCCAGGGTTCGAAGTCGGCTTCAGTGGGTTGAAGATAGAGATGTGCGTAAAACAAGGCATGGTAGGCCACATGCCAGTAGAACGCTGCTGGCACCTTTGATTGCCAGAGCGATTCTGGACATTTGACGATAGTTTGTCCCAACATATCGAGGGAGGCATGGTATTGGGATTTGATAATGGTTCGGATGTTCATAGATCCTCCTTTGTGTTCGTACAGAATTGAAGCGTGGTTCAGAATCAGCTTCCCACATTTTTACAAATTGATGTTCTGAGGATTAAAGATTGAAGATTAAGGACAATCGTCAGAAGAATCTTTAATCTTCAGTCATTGATCTTTGGTTATGTTCGCAAATTTTCTACCTCAGCCAGTACATCGTTTAGCGCCAAAATCAGGCGATCAGCATCGGCGGTCGAGAAGGGCATCGGTGGTCGGATCTTGATGACGTTATGATAAGGGCCGTCGCTGCCCAGGAGGATGCCGTGATCTCGCATGCGATTCAAGATGTAAGACGCCTCCGCATCAGCCGGTTCCAATGTTTCTCGATCACGTACTAGCTCGAGCCCCAAGAATAGCCCCGAGCCTCGTACGTCACCAACCAGTGCATAACGATCGATGAAGGAGCGTAAGCGCGCCAACATGTGATCGCCTACCGCCAGCGCATGCGATTGCATATCTTCGTCGATCACCGTCTCCAGCACGGCGAGGCCTATCGCACAGGACAGCGTGCTGCCACCAAAAGTGCTGAAAAACTCCATGCCATTGTCGAATGATGCTGCGATCTTGGGCGTTGTAATAACTGCACCAATAGGATAGCCATTGCCGATCGGTTTACCCAAGACCACGATATCAGGCACAACCTGTTGCGCCTCAAACGCATAGAAATGGCTGCCGATACGTCCATAGCCAGTCTGAACTTCATCCATGATACAGAGACCACCCTGGGCGCGTACATGCTCGAACGTTGCCGCTAGATAACCTTCAGGAAAAATGATTTGTCCTCCCACACTTGGGCAGGATTCGGCGATGAACCCGGCCAGGTCTCGCCCTTCACTTTGTAAGGTTTCGATGGCCGATTGAACCGCAGCAGCGTACTTTGTTCCTGCCAGTGGATCGTCCGCCTTGTACGCCCCGCGATAGACATCTGCGACAGGCACGGTGTGGACCCATTCGGGCGCGCCCATGCCACCCGGCCCATCATGCTTGTAGGGACTGATGTCAATCAGGGAGGTGGTATGCCCATGGTACGCGCCTTCGAGCACGATCATATCGCGTTCTCTGCTGTGGGATCGCGCCAACCTCATAGCCAATTCATTGGCTTCGCTGCCCGAATTAACAAAAAAACAGAGGCTCAACGGCTCGGGTAGGGTAGCAATCAGCCGTTCGGCATAACGGTTGAGGGTATCGTGAAGATAACGGGTGTTGGTATTGAGTACCTTCATCTGGCGTATCCCTGCCTCAACAATGCGGGGATGGCAGTGGCCTACATGAGGTACATTATTGTAGGCATCGATATATTGGCGCCCGCTCTCATCGAACAAGTACTGCATGTTGCCACGTACGATCTTCACCGGGTCGTTATAGCTAACATCGAGATTACGACCGGTCACCTTATTTCGTATTTGCAAAGTTTCCCGCTTCGATGGACGGCGTTGCCATTGCAGATCCCCGGCAATCTCCAAGACCAGGGTAGGATCCGGTGACAGGCTGTGCCATATAGGGCGTTCACTGAAACGGCAAACGCCGGGATAGTCTGTCGATAAATCTAGCAGATCGGTGATCAACTGAAAATGTAAGTGGGGCGTCCAGCCACCATTGACCGCCGCAGCTCCCGTCGCCGCGAAGATCTCTCCAGCATCGATACGTTGTGCCAACTTCAGGCCTGCCAAGGATCTTTCACTGAGATGGCCGTAGAGCGTGTAGAAAGATACATCAGGGTCGATTTGGTGTTGCAGAATGAGCACCGGGCCATAATCAAAGGGGGAGGCGTTGTTGGCAAAGGCATGTACAACACCAGGTATCGGTGCGCATACAGGGCTGCCCGCTTCAACGAAAAGATCAACACCAAGGTGTACGGTACGATGTTCGGAACTCAAATCATCGCCCGTTGCAAAGGCGTCGGTTGTGCAGAAATAGCGGACTTCATCATATCGGCCAATACCTACGTCGGCGCCGGCTTGATCCATTTCTGCGACGATGCGTTCGCTTAGCAGCGGTTCGCTATTCTGTGTCATGTCACCTTCGAGCAAGGGACTGTCTACACTCAAATCAACAACATGGAGAGGCTCGCTCCTTAGATATACACCCAGAACCGGTTCGAAAGACCCCGCATTCTCCTGTAACCAGTTGCATACATGCTCGCTATCAGGCGACGGAGACAAACCACAGGCTTGCCGGAAGTTTGCAGTTGCAAAGCGATAGGGGATGTTTGCCAATCTGGGCAGCGTTGATCGGATCGGCTGCTGACTGATGCCAAGATAAGGATCAGCTGGGCGTTGTTGCTGTTGGCAAGCTGCCATGCAGGCGCTGACACATAATCGCATCACAATCAGACCGTACAATGCCCCGATCTCCTCTTCGATGAGAGGATTGGTTGCATGATAACCGTGAATGAGATCTGCTGCCGTCGCCAAGGGATCGAGTTTGTCGAGAAGTGCATAAGCCGCAGCAATCGCCGGATCGGCAACCGTGTAGCTGTATACCATGTCACCATAGTCAATCAGCCCCACCAGTTGTTGGTACCTCGAAGTAAGATCCTCGCCCCCACCGACGATGACGTTGTAGTCGTTGGCGTCACCATGAATGATGCTACGCCGCAGCTTGGGCAGTAAGGGTACCGTATGTCGTTCGAAATCATTTACCAGAAGGTCGATGCATCCACCCAGGTCGGGTTCAGTAATCAAGGGGCGATAGGCCTGCACCACATCCAGGGCGTTGGCCAGATCCCAGACGAAGGTGCGATGAAGCGCCGGATGATCGAAATCACGGAGAGCGACGGAAACCTCTGCGAGGCAATGACCCACATCCTGCAAGAGCACTTGGGAATGCCGCCGCACTTCTGCCATCGGTTTACCTTCGATGTATGTTACCAGGCGAGCAAACAGGCGAGCACCTGCTTCTGCTTTAATCTCTGCAATGCACTCGCCGGTTAGTGTTGGAATGACATGTGTGGTGATGGTTTCGCGCTCAGAGATCCGTGTCGCAACATGCATCATCATCTCGTTTTGCGCTTCTAATACCGCCCAATCCTCTTTGGCGTTGGCGATTTTCAGAACGTACTTTTCGCCCTCTGTCGTGTGTAACAAGAAATTCTGATCACGGTCGCTTGGCATGGCACTTGCGCCGGCATCCAGTCCATACAGTTCGGCAGCCAATGCTTCGGCAGTTTGTGTTGTAAGATTGGGGGCGTGTTCAAGTGAGGTCATCATTGGATTTCGTTGGGTGGTTGTCGTTTGGAATGGCACTATTCTACCATCTCGACGCTGCACTCGCTCAGACCTGCATCTCAAAAAACCTGATGGTGTAGTCCCCCGTCCAGTGCGCCTCAAGCATGGTGAATCCTTGTCGGCGGTAATAAGACTTCAAAAAATCATTGCCGTCCCAGCAATCCAGGCGGATGATCGATTTACATCGCCTGCGTGCGACCTCGCTGCAGGCGTTTATTATGTGCGTGCCCAAGCCTTTTCCCGCTGCTGAGCGGGCTACTGCCAAGGAGTTAAGGTACATGGCATGTTCCGAGTGTTCGGGCCAGCCCGGATTCACTTCTGACAGGATACAACCTCCCACGAGAGCGGTTTCCCGGTAGGCCAGCACCAGG
>PIVW01001435.1 GCA_003353825.1 Chloroflexota bacterium | reverse complement strand
TTCGCGTGATGCGGATTTTCCTCGCACGATATCTAGACGTTTAACACAACCAGCCACTAGGTGTGGGGGCATCATCGACTGAAATTCGTGATCGTCACGCGAAGTCCCAAAGAGCCTGTGGAACGGCCAAGAGATGGTGGATATAGGCATGCAAGGGATCGTCAATGTAATGATTACGCTGGGTATGCTGGATGACAATATAGTACTCCAGGGACCGAAAGCCATGATATGGGATGCCAAGCACGAGATCACCAGTGGTCCGCACCATGGCATCTTTATGCGCGAGCGTCAATGGGGTGAAACCATGAAAAAGGGTGAGGTCTACGGCATCATGTACCACCCTTACACCGGTGAGAAGCTTGCCGCCATCCTCGCACCCGAGGACGGCACGATTCTCAATAGCGGTCGAGTATGGCCGGTCGTGGTGCGCAATCGCTTCGCCACCATCCTGGGTGATTTGGTGGAGGAAGTCGTATTGAGCGAGTCGGAACTAGCACAGTTTATGTAGAAACACACGCCTATTATCAATACCTTCGCCAAAATTGAAGAAAGCTCTTTGTGGCAGACTCGTGACCAAATTCACCCCACAACAGGGCAAATATCGAACAAAAATAGGGATGAATGCCTTGAAAACGATCAG
>PIVW01000705.1 GCA_003353825.1 Chloroflexota bacterium | reverse complement strand
CAGAAGTGATTCCCCTTGCCTGCGTAATAGGCAAAGAAGGGTTTGTCGCTGCTGGCATACCGCTCGATGAAATCGATCACGTCATTGGCGGCATCGGTATCCATGGTGTTGTAGAGTTCCATGGTGAAGGGGGCAACCATCTCCGGTTTTTCACCTTTTTTGCCACGCATGTTGCCACCAGTATCATAAGGAAAATTTTCAGGTGCTGGAGACCAGACAAGGCCACCCATATTTGTGTAGCCGGCATTATCAGTACGTTTGACGTTGTGATGGAAACCCCACCAGGGCGGATTACCCTCGGACCAAAGTGCCTCGTCGAAGCCCTGGTTGATGGGATAGTGTTCCGGTTCGCCGCCGAGGTGCCACTTACCAAACATGCCGGTGTGGTAGCCCTCGTTCGACAGGATCTCAGCGACGGTTACCTCTTCGTCGGCGAGCCCCATCCCTTCCGTGCCCGGAAACAAAACACCGGTAATGCCCATGCGAACCGGGTGGCGTCCGGCCATCAACGCGGCGCGGGTAAGGGTGCAGGCAGGCTCGGAGTAGAAGGAGAGTAGGCGCATCCCCTCTTCTGCCATGCGATCGAGGTTCGGCGTGGAAAAGCCGCGAACCTTGCCTCCGCCATACGATCCGAGTTCCGTGTAGCCGATGTCGTCCGCCAGAATAAAGACGATGTTCGGCTTCTTGCCGTGCTTCTCTTCGAGCGTGGCCAGTTTCTGACGGACTTGCTTGTCTTGGGCCGCCCACTGCTCCCCAAATTGGTTCTGGCGAACCAAGTATTCGGCGTCGAACTGAGGTCCGTCGGCCCTGGCCTGTTGCGGTGTGCAGGTGATGCCCGAGAGCATGGCCGAGGCCAGTACAACAGAGCAGAAGGCGCGAGCTAGGTGGTCGTTTCTCATTCTGGGGTCTCCCATGAGAGGGGGTTGAATGGATCTCATAATAGGAGTGAAACTTAATCTTGTTTCTCGTTGAGTTTATACTGCTTGTTGATCTCGTCATAGATGGGCTGAATCACGGCCTTCATGTTGTATTTGCCGTCCTCTATGAATTTCGAGAAAGCAATTCTGAGTGTGGGATCGGGCACCAGGGGCTTCTCGGAAGGCGTAGGCGGCCAGACGGCTTCATCATAAATTACCATCCGCACACGAATATCGTCCTTGGTGATGTTCCACACCATGTAGTCCGTAGAAAGGCTCAGTGGACCATCGTAGGTCGTGCGGATGCGTTTCTGGATGTCCGGTGTGGTGTCGAAGTCGTTGAAGAAGTGATAAGCCACGGCCATCCGCGGCTTGATGATCGACATCATTTTACCAAACGCTTCAGGCGCGGTGTGGATCTGGGTGGCCACCGTTAGAGCGCCTTGTGGGGTGAATTTGAACTTGTCAATCATGGCCGGCACGGTGATGAAGCACTCGTGAATCGCCAGGTCGGCATCCTTCGCATACTCCGCGAACCACTTGTTCGGATAGGTATCGCCGCCGTACACGAATTTGAGACCGTTCCACTCGAGGATGAAACTGACCGGACCGTCTAAGGAGTGGATGGCCGGAATCGCCCGGATCGTTACACCGTTTTCCTGATAGACGATCTGGTTCACACCCTTGTAGTCAAATTCAGTAACTTCAAAGGGTACGTATCCGCGAGGGTCGGTGATGCCTGCGCGGCCATCAATGTCCCAGGTAAGGGCTTTGTACAAATGATCCAGTGCGTAAGCAGTGCCTCTTTCCGTCGTGTCGCCCGACGGGCCCCAGACGCGCAGTGGTTTCTGTCGGCCGGATAGCGCTCCCCCAACAAACAACGCATCCAGATCACCGAAGTGGTCCGTATGCAGGTGGCTCAGAAAGACTTTATCGAGGTGATTGTAGGGGATTTGCAGGGCAGCGATACGCTCTGCCGATCCGGTCCCGACATCGAATAAAAACTTATCGCCGTTCCCCAGTTCGAGCAGCCAGCACGATGCCGCCTGCTTAGGGCGAGCTGTGGGCATGCCAGTGCCACAGGCAATCAACCGCATTTCATCCGGCCCTAGATCCTCACTGTTGGGCGCGTAGAAATCACGAGCACTGGCCTGCACTGGACTCTCAGCGGCGTTTGCCTCACCAATGAGCCCGGACGTTTTCCCTTCGCGTCCGTCTAAGTGTCCCCATTGATAGAGCATCACGGCGATGAGGCCTATTGATGCGACGAGTAGCACTCTCTTGGTTGTGGTCATAATTCTTTCTCCTGTGGTAAAGATTTTCTTGTCTGGCTAACGGATAAGCCCATAACCTGCAGGCATCGCCGATTGAGGTTCTTCGAGAAGTCAGTTCGTAAAACTAAAGCATCTAGACTGTAGAGTGTAGTCATTACGATGGTTATTATTCACTAATGGCAAAAAAGCAACGAGAGGTGGGGCAATCGAATCGCAAACGGGGAGTCTCGAAGGCCGAGTGGCTGGACGCAGGCCTTGATGCCCTGAGCAGGGGCAGCGTTGCGGAGATCACGATCGATCATTTGGCCCGGTCCCTGGGTATCGCCAAGGCGGGCTTCTACTGGCACTTCGGAGCCCGCGAGGACCTGCTGCACCAGATGCTCGATCACTGGACCCACGAGGTTACGGAGGTGGTCACCAAGAATGCCGCGCTGCTCGAAATCGAGCCCCGGAG
>PIVW01000170.1 GCA_003353825.1 Chloroflexota bacterium | reverse complement strand
TTCAAAGTTCCTCCGCCGCAGTGGCGGCCCCACAAGCAACGAGGGCGGCCATCGCTAGAGGCTTTACGCCTCATTCAACGATGGTGTCCTACTCCCAGTTGAAGTGCAGTCCTACCACATCATTGCACTATGCGATAAATTGCCAAATACGGTTGCAGGAAAGCATGTTGCTGGCCAGCTCCTTCGTAGTGGTACCTCACCTGCACCGAATTATGCTGAGGCGCGAGGGGCTGAGAGCAAAAGAGACTTCATTCACAAGTTAAGAGTTTCTGTCAAAGAGCTAAACGAGTCTCAAGTCTGGTTAAAAATCATCATCAGGAGCGGAATGTTGACCGAAACTGAAGTAAAGGCCGAATTGTCCGAATGCGGTGAACTCAGTCGAATCATTAGCGCCAGCATCCGAACAGCCAGATCGCGATAGCGCTGAAAAAATTACCAATTGATCATTACCAATTGATCATTACCAATTGATCATTACCAATTGTCCATTACCAATTGATCATTACCAATTGATCATTACCAATTGATCATTGTCCATTATGAGATTACCATGCATGAAACCGACCTTTTAAACAGACGAGCGAATTTGACACCAGAGCGAGAAGCGCTGGTCTATTATGGATTAAACCAACCAGAACTATATACCTTTGCCGATCTAAACGCGCGTTCTAATCGTCTGGCGAATTGGATGCGCAATGAACTCGGCGTGCAGAAGGGGGATCGCGTGTCGATCCTCGCCCACAACTGTGTCCCTTACCTCGACCTGTTCTTTGGCCTGGCTAAGCTTGGAGCGATCTTGGCGCCACTGAACTGGCGATTGACGGCCAACGAGCTTACCTTTATCATCAACGACTGCGGGGCGAAAGCACTTATCTGCGGGCCAGAATTTGCTGACCTGTTGGCCGAAATGCAGCCTCGAATCGAGGTCGAGCATTTGATCAGTCTAGATGGGGCTGAGATCGATGGGGCGTGGCCCTACGCAGAAAGCCTGGCCCGTTCGTCAGATGCTGAACCCGACCCCCTTACCCTCGATACCAACGATACTCACTGCATCCTTTACACATCGGGCACCACCGGGCGACCCAAGGGCGCGATGATATCCCACCGGCAAGTGTTGTGGAATTGCATCAATACCGTCGTCAGTTGGGGGCTGACAGAAAATGATATCTCGCCGGTGTTCACACCCTTGTTTCACGCCGGCGGACTGTTTGCCTTCCTCACGCCCCTTTTCTACGCCGGCGGGCGGATCATCCTCACCCGCACATTTGATCTAGCACAGACATTGCAGATCATCGAACGTGAACGCTGTACTGTCATCCTCGGCGTTCCTACCATTTTCCAGATGTGGCTGGATGCGACCCGATTCGCGCGGACAGATTTCGACCACGTTCGCTTCTTTATCAGTGGCGGAGCACCATTGCCCCTACCGTTGCTCGAGGCCTGGAAGGCGGCCAAAGGGGGCGTCTTTCGCCAAGGCTATGGCCTAACCGAAGTTGGCCCCAATTGCTTTAGCATGACTGATGAAGAATCGGTCATCAAAATGGGATCGGTGGGCAAACCTATCTTCCACAGCCATATGCGTCTTGCCGACCCGAAGACCGGCGCAGATGTGCCTGTGGGCGAGACCGGCGAGTTGCTGATTTCTGGCCCTCATGTCACGAGCGGATACTGGCGCAATCCCGAAGCAACGGCTAGATCCCTCGTCGATGGCTGGTTCTACACCGGCGACATGGCGCGCCAGGACGAACATGGTTTTTTCTACATCGCCGGCCGTTTCAAAGACATGATCATCAGCGGCGGAGAGAATGTCTATGCCGCTGAGGTTGAAGCCGTGATTCGGGATCATCCCGCCGTGGGCGAGTGCGCCCTCATTGCTAGACCGGACGAGAAATGGGGAGAGGTGGGAATGATGGTCGTCGTCCTGAAGACAAACCAATCCGCCTCACAAGAGGAACTGAAAACCTTTTGCGCCGCACGTCTTGCCCCTTATAAAGTGCCAAAGGAGATCGTGTTCACCGATGCTATTCCTTATTCACCGTATGGGAAAATACAAAAGGTGGAGCTACGAAAGCAGTATGTAGAATGTGAAACGTGATCAGTTGTCAGCCAATGTCGTTAAGTTAAGGTGCATTGCACTCGTGTAAGCAGCCAACAGAATCATGCCCATCCCCACCCTCCCCAGCATCTCAGCCGAAACCATCACAACCGAGCGCTTAAGCACCCGCGTACTGTTTTCCGGTCGGGATGACAGCGTTCCCGTCCTGTTCCTGCACGGCAACCTTTCATCCGCCACCTGGTGGGAAGAAGTGATGCTGACGTTGCCGCATGACTACCATGGCATCACTCCCGACCAGCGCGGCTTTGGCGATGCCGAGCCAACAGCCAAAATCGATGCCACTCGGGGAGCAGGCGACTGGGCGGATGACGCCATCGCCCTGCTTGATTATTTGAACATCGAACGGATACACGTGGTCGGGAACTCTCTTGGGGGATCGGTGGTGTGGCGGCTGCTAATGGATATTCCTGAGCGAATTCTCACCGCCACACAGGTCGCGCCTGGTTCCCCCTACGGTTTCGGAGGCACGAAGGATAGGACGGGCACACCCTGTTGGCTCGATTATGCCGGTTCGGGCGGGGGACTGAGCAATCCGGATCTGATCAGAAGCATCCAAGATAACGACCGCAGCCTGGATAGTCCTTTCTGCTTACGTGCGGCGCTGCGGGCCCTGGTGTATAAACCGCCCTATGTGCCAGAACGTGAGGAAGACATCCTCAGCTCTTCGCTCTCCGTCCACATTGGCCCTCAGGACACGCCCGGCGATTTCATGCCCTCGCAGAATTGGCCAAACATCGCACCGGGCGAATGGGGAGCGGCCAACGCCCTATCCCCGAAGTATGCCGACGATCCAGCCCGCCTGCTGGCTATCGAGCCTAAACCAGCGATTTTGTGGATTCGGGGCAGCCACGACTTGGCCATCTCCGATATGGCTGCCTCTGATCCGGGTACACTGGGGGCAGCGGGTGTACTGCCCGATTGGCCCGGAGCCGAGCAATACCCTCCCCAACCGATGTTGGCGCAAACGCGCGCTGTGTTGGAAGCTTACAAATGCAGCGGTGGCTGGTACAATGAGGTCATTATCGAGGATGCTGCCCACGCGCCCTATCTTGAGAAGCCGAATGAGTTCAATGAGGAACTCCATAATCATCTCGGACGAACATAACATCACCCCCTTGAGCCAGTTTCTCGGGTCCATTCAGACAACCGATCCTCAGCCGAATCGGTGAGCTGGCGCCGGTTTGACACACATTTCTTAAGGAGCTTGGAGAATGAAGAAACTACTTACCCTTGCCATAGTGTTGCTGGCAGTCGGCTTAGTTCTGGCTGCGTGTGGCGGCACAGAAGCTGAACCGGCGCCGGCGCCGGCAGCCACCGAAGTACCTCCTGCGGAATCTGAACCTGAGGAAGCGCCCGCTGAGCCAGAGACAGTCGCAGGTATTAGTTGTGAAGACAGGGTTAAGATCGGCCTGATCACCGACCTCACAGGCCCGTTGGCCATCTATGGCACGATGGTCGATCGCGGATTTTCCCTGGGTATGGAATACAGTACGGGCAGCGCGCCCAGCGGTGATGGACTGTATCAGGCTGGTGACTGTCAGGTCCAGGTATTGGTGCGTGACGATCAGGGCAGCGCCGAGAATACGGCCACCCTGGCACGCGAGCTCATCGATGTCGAGGATGTCGATTTCCTGGTAGGTACAGTGTCCTCTGGCTCCACCGCCTCGTTACAAGAGATCGCCAAGGAAAACCAGGTACCACTGATCGTCGCCCCTGCCGCAGCCAACGATATCACCGGCGTCAACTTCAACGAATACACCTTCCGTACGTCCCGTGAGAATTATCAGGATTTCATCAATCTGTGTGAGTATTTGACGACTCAGTATGACAGCTTCGTGCAAATCGCGCCCGATTACAGCTTTGGCTATGGCGGGGCGCAGTCGGCTCGAGACGCTTGCACTTTCTTCGGTGGCGAGTTCGTTGCCGACGATATTTATGCACCGCTGGACACCACCGAGTTCACGCCCTACATGGAACAAATCCTCGATTCTGGTGCAGACGCCTGGATCGTAACCTGGGCCGGAGGCGGCTTCATCCCCATGTTCCAGTCGGCCAAGGAATTGGGCGTTCTGGACGAGATGGGCATCGGTGCTTCTTTCTTCGATAACCTCACCATGCCGGCGGTGTTTGGCGATATCATCGGCCAGACATCAGGCATCCTCTACCATTACACATTGCCAGACAACGAGATCAATGATTGGCTGGTGGCCGAGCACAAAGCCCGCTTTAGTGTTCCACCCGATCTCTTTGCGGCAGATGGCATGAACGCGGCATTAATGGCACTGGCAGCACTGGAGGCCACCGGCGGTGATCCATCACCTGATGCTCTGTTGGCAGCGATGGAGGGCTTGACCTTCGAGGGCCCCAAAGGCACCGTCGAGATTCGCCCTGAAGACCATGTTGCCATCCAGGATATGTACATCGTCACGCTGAAGAATCTGGATGATCCCGATTTCGATTATTACGAACTCGTCACTGTCAACCGGCCACAGCCGCCCTGCCTGCTACCCGAAGGAATGCAAGATCGTTGTGGTGAACTACCCATCGGCGCCATGAGCGAAGCCTCGGTGGTTGCAGCGGAACCAGAATCCGACCAGGCCCAACTGGCATGCGAGGATGTCGTCAAGGTCGGCTTCATCTCCGATCTGAGCGGTGGCCTGGCAATCATTGGCAACATGGCCCAGAGAGCCTTCCAACTGGGTATGGAGTACCAGGCCCGGGCCATTGCCCAGGATGCATTGGTGTACAAGGTGGATGATTGTGACATCCAGGTCTTTATGCGCGATGACCAGGGCAGCGCCGAGAACACGGCTACCCTGGCGCGTGAGCTAATCGACGTCGAGGATGTCGACATCTTGGTGGGCACGGTCTCCTCCGG
This sequence comes from Chloroflexota bacterium, assembly GCA_003353825.1. The sequence goes on along the minus strand of PIVW01000170.1, from coordinate 5,943 downwards.
CTCCACGGCACCCTTGCAGGAAATCGCCCACGATAATGATGTCGTCCTGATCGTCATGCCCGCAGCGGCCAATGACATCACCGGTGCGAACTTCAATGAACATACCTTCCGCACCTCGCGTGAGAACTACCAGGATTTCATCAATCTCTGCGCCTATCTCACCACCCAGTACGACACCTTCGTTCAGATTGCGCCCGATTACAGCTTTGGCTACGGTGGCGCCCAATCCGCACGTGACGCCTGTACCTTCTTCGGGGGCGAATTCGTAGCGGATGATATCTTCGCACCGCTGGATACCACTGAGTTCACGCCTTACATGGAGCAAATACTCGATTCCGGCGCCGATGCCTGGATTGTGACCTGGGCCGGCGGTGGTTTTATCCCCATGTTCCAAACCGCTGCTGAATTGGGCGTGTTGGATGAGATGGGCCTGGGGGCATCCAATTTCGACAACCGCACCATTGCCGCCATTTTCGGGCTTTCGGATAAGATGGCCGGCCAAATCAGCGGCATCCTCTACCATCATAGCGCCCCAGATAACGAGATCAATGACTGGCTGGTGGAACAGGTGCAGGGGCGTTATGGCGAAGCGCCAGACCTGTTCGACGCTGACGGTATGAATGCAGCCCTGCTGCTGGTACAAGGTTTGCGAGCCAGTGGTGGTGATCCCAGCGCCTCCGCCCTGATCCCGGCGATGGAAGGTCTGGAGTTCGAGGGGCCGAAGGGCGCTATCTACATCCGCCCCGAAGATCATGTCGCCATCCAGGACATGTACCTTGTCAAGCTCACCGATCTGAATGATCCGGACTTCAACATGTTCGAACTGGTTGACACCACCCGTCCAGAACCGCCATGCCTCTTACCTGAGGAGATGCAAGATCGTTGCGGCGAATTACCGGTGGGATCGATGGCGCCTTAACATAGCGCCGTTTCTGAGGGTGCGGCGCACATACGACGTGCGTCGCACCCTCACATTTGCATTCATCATGTCCCAAGACATCATCCTCGAAACCCAAGACATCCGCCGTGAATTCGGGGCCTTGGTGGCAGTCGACGACGTCAGCATGCAAGTGCAAACGCATAGCTTTCATTCGATCATCGGCCCTAACGGCGCCGGTAAAACCACCTTTTTTAATTTGCTAAGTGGCAATTTGCTACCCACCCGCGGCAAGATCTTCTATAAAGGTGAAGACATTACGCATCATCCTGTGCATCGCACCGCTCACCTGGGCATGGGCCGATCCTTTCAGATCACCAACATCTTCTCCAATCTGACGGTTTTCGAGAACATCCGTCTGGCCGCGCAGGCCCTGGGTAAAGACAATTACCGGTTGTTCCGTGGGGCGGGTTCGTTCAAGCGTTACGTTGGCCGCGCCGATGAAGTCATCGAGCAGGTAGGATTGGCGGCTCGCGCTTACAGTCTGGCCCGTACCCTTCCCCATGGCGATCAGCGCAAGCTGGAACTGGGCATGCTTCTAGCACCCGATCCAGAAATGCTGCTGCTGGATGAACCCACCGCGGGCATGGCTGCCGAGCAAGTTCCCGAACTAATCGACCTCATTCAGCAGGTTCGCGAATCAGGCGATAAAACCATCATGCTGGTCGAACACAACATGAATGTGGTGATGAGCGTGTCTGATACGATCACGGTGATGCACATGGGCGCGGTGCTGGCAGAAGGCACACCGGCAGAGATTGCGGCGAACGAAACAGTGCAGCATGCGTATTTAGGAGGACTCTACGAGCTGGATATCGACGCCATGGAGGGGCAAGACAATGGCACATGATAATGAAGCGATCCCCCTGCTCTCCGTCCAAGACATCCACACGTTCATCGGCCAGTTTCATATCCTCGAAGGTATGACGGTGGATGTCCCCAAAGGCAACATCGTGGCGTTATTGGGTCGTAATGGCGCCGGCAAGACAACGACTCTCAAATCGAGCCTGGGTATCACACCTCCCTCGCAAGGCAGGGTACTCTTCGACGGTGAAGAAATCCAAGGGCGGCGGGCCTTCGAGATCGCTGACATGGGTATTGGCTTCGTGCCGGAACATCGCGCCATTTTCCGTGATCTGAGCGTGGCCGAAAATCTCAAGATCGCCGAGCGAAACAAGGGTGAATTAGCACAGAAAGAGGACTTGATCTTTAGCCTATTTCCTGACCTCAAACGCCTGATCAAACTACCGGGCACAAATCTATCGGGCGGGCAACAACAAATGCTAGCCGTGGCCCGGGCACTGGTTCCCGATAACAGATTGCTACTAATCGATGAACCCAGCGAGGGATTGGCTCCGGTCATCATCGAGCAAATGATGGAGGCGATCAAACAGCTTTCGGCGGAAACGACCGTGCTGCTTGTCGAGCAAAACTTCATTGTCGCCAGCTATCTCGCCGAAAGCTATGTGATCATCGAGGAGGGCCAGTCTGTCAAAAGCGGTAAAATGAGCGATCTAATCGAAGATAAAGAAACCATTCATCGCTATCTTGGCGCAGCCTGAATAACATCTGGATATTCAAGATTAAAGATTACTTTCCGTCTCTCTTGATTCTTGTTTTTATTCTCTAGTAGACAAGTAGCAAGTAGACAAGTTGTCAAGTCATCTCCGGCAACACGCAACACGTGTATTTCCAGGACCACACGAAATCCCATTGAACCATTTCCTTTTATCGACAAGGAATCCTCTATGTCGGCAATCTCCACCTCATTTCGCAAAAACCGCACGCAATGGATAACACTAATCGTACTTGTCATCCTCTTTGTGCTGGCCGTGCAGGGGATGAGCACCAAAGATGCTGTGGTAACGGTGCTGCGCGGCCTGTCGGTGGCGGCCATCACTTTTCTGGTGGCGTCGGGATTTTCCATCATTTTTGGTTTGATGGATGTGCTAAACCTCGCACATGGCACGCTTTTTATGATCGGGGCATATGTGGGTTGGACAGCTTATGTGCGGCCTGACACTATCGTCGATCTGCTGACCCCGCTGCTACTGCTTGTCGCCGGATTTATGCTGACACCGTTGTTGGTGACCGCTTTTGGCAGATGGCGACCCGGCGGTTCAATAGCCAGGTTTCTACCGTGGATACTGCTGATCGTCGCACTCGCTATTCTCGTCCCCTCGTTGGCGAATGCACCCATTGCCTCCTGGGATCTGGAGGTCTACACCGACAGCCCCATCGTTTGGACGCAGGAATCGAATGCAGGCCGGGTGGCCGAGTTGGTCGAGCCAGCGTCGAGTAACACCGCTACACTTCTCATTTGGACGGGTCTTATCCTGGGAAGCGTTTTTCTGGCAGCTGGCGTCGTCGCCTTCTCGTACCGGAAACGGACGGCACCCACAGCCACCTCAAAAGCTATCAGGCAAAGCATCGTCCGTTTTATGGTGATTGTGATTGCGGGACTGGCCCTTTGGTTGGCGAATACGCCGCTCACGACATGGCTCTTCAGCCTCGATTCTACTCTATTGTTTATCTGGGCTATTGTTGTAGCCACCCTCACTGGGGCCGGCCTGGGTGGGCTCATGGAATCGACCCTCATTCGCCCCCTTTACGATAGAGGTATTTACCAGATCATGCTCACTTTTGGCCTGGCCTTTATCGGAACAGAGATGGTACGGGCGATCTGGGGACGCTCTGGTTTTACCATGCCCCGCCCCTCTATCTTTGCCAACACCGGCGACGGCTGCCCGGCGGATGGTATTGCCGGGTGGCTGCAAAACAACTGCTCGACGATCATCTTGGAAATTGGGGGCGAGACGGCGCGTATCCGCACCTACAACGAGATTTTCCTCATCTTCATGGGTGTCCTGGTTTTGATCGTCGTATGGTTGATATTGCAACGCACAAGGTTGGGGATGATCATCAGGGCGGGGGTACAGGATAGCGAAATGGTGGAAGCGCTGGGCATCAACGTGCGCCGCGTTTTCACCTTGGTGTTCGCCCTCGGTGTAGGATTGGCAGCCCTGGGGGGCGTACTGGCAGCTCCCGCCACCGGGCTATCTGATTCGATGGGGGCCAGTGTTCTGCTGACGGCACTCATTGCCCTGGCGATTGGCGGACTTACCAGCTACCCTGGCGCCGCGGTGGGCTCACTAATTGTGGGACTCCTGCAACAATTTACGATCAAATATGGGGCAGTCGGCATCCCGCTGCCCTTTTTAGAGGAACCTTTCAAACCTTCCCCGCCCTTGGTACCGGCCTCTACCGTCTTGCTTATGGTCGTCATTCTCTTGATCATGCCGCAAGGCCTATTCGGCAGGAAGGAGTAAGGGGATGAGCGTCACAACCAACCGCATGCAACCAACGAGATTCCTCTGGATGCGTCGCTACAGCGCCCTCTTGCTGACGGCCGCCATTCTTATCATCCTGCCCTTCACCATCTCCTTGTTGAACGGGCAGTCCATTGCCGATCTGCTTGCCAACGAGCCGGGGCAATCCAAGTTCATTCAGGGGTTGATGATCGAGGTTTTTATCCTCGCCATCTACGCTATCAGCTTTGATCTCATTCTGGGTGTGACCGGTATCCTATCCTTCGGCCATGCCATGTTCTTCGCGGTCGGGGCTTATGCTACGGGCGTCTTCCTAAAAAGCATGGAGTGGTCGCTGCTGCCAACAATGGCCGCTGTCATTGTCTTCGGTATTATTCAGGCTCTGCTGTTCGGCGTCATTCTTGCCCGTGTCTCCGGTATCACCTTTGCCCTGGTCACGCTAGGCTTGGCTTATGTGTTCGATATCTTGATTAAGACGCGTGAGTTGGGGAAATGGACCGGAGGAGATGTAGGCTTGCAGGGCATACCCCGCCCTGAATTGCTCAACCCGAACCGTCAGCGCCTGCTTTTCTATTACGTTATGTTAGGGTTTACTGTGGCCGTTTATCTGCTCTACCGCCGCTTTGTCGATTCGCCCACCGGCAGGGTATGGTTGGCCACACGCGAAAATGAGGATCGAGCCAAAATGTTGGGGTTCAATACCATCCTCTTCAAAATCACTGCCTTGACTATTGCCTCGATCACGGCTGCACTGGCGGGCATGGCCTACACACTGTTCCAACCGATTGTCAGCCCCGAAATCGCCAGCCTTGGTTTTACTGTAGACGGGTTACTGATGGTGTTAATCGGCGGTATCGGTACTCTCAGCGGGCCAATGTTGGGTGCGGCGGTATTCAAGTTTATGGATTTCTATTTCAATCGTTGGTTCGGGGAGAATGCCAGCTTCATCATCGGAGCTATCTACGTCGCCATCGTGCTCTTCCTGCCCTATGGAATTGTCGGCACCTGGCGCAGCCGTCAGTTAGACTTCCGCAGAAGCTGGCGGGAATTGATAAGCCGATTTCGGAAGGAAACGGAGTAAGGAATGCTGCGATATAATGTGTATCGGCCTGTTTACTAAACTCATTCATAATTGAGATTATCATGAAAATCAGTTTGATGACACTCGGCTGTCCCGACTGGGATCTAGACACCATTAATAGTCGGCCATACCAGCAAGCGCTTCGGCGTGAATACCCCAACCGCTACGCTCTAAACCGGCGATGTCAATGCCAATGGACAGGTTGGCTGTGTCATCTGAATTTTGATTTACCATGAAGGAATCTCCTCTATCAATGCTAGGGTCTGTGGAATCGAGAGGCTGAACTCGCTCTACACTGCTGAACCAGACCTTATTGCTCCGGATCACAGAATCATTCTATCAGCAAAGTGTGCCGGTTATGATATCAGCGGCAGAGACTGCACGTGTATCAAAGTTGAGCGCAATGCGAATGAGGGTGCCCGGCTCTGGGATTTCCTAGTTCTAGTTTTTTCAGTCAATTCTGCCTTATTTCGCCAAACAGAAAAAGTCGCACACCACCAGAGGATGACGGCCCGCAGCGATGACCATAGATGTGTAGGATCAGGTTAAAGTGAACGAGGGAAAGAGGAGGCAGTCCACGTTTGGCTAGAAAAGCA
>PIVW01000704.1 GCA_003353825.1 Chloroflexota bacterium | reverse complement strand
CCTGTATGCGGACGCTGCCAGTCTGCGTAGCGCCATGCGAGAAAAGGGCATCGATGCCGCAACAGGTGCCTCTCGCGGAAAGCTAATCGACAAACTCTTGAGCCAATTCGTCGAACCAAACCTGATTCAACCCACCTTCTTAACAGATTATCCCCTTGACGTTTCTCCCCTAGCCAAACGCAAGCCCGGCAGCAGAGACACGGTTGAACGATTCGAGGGTTTCGTGGGAGGCATGGAACTCTGCAATGCCTTCAGTGAACTCAACGATCCTTTGGATCAGCTCGAACGCTTCCTTGACCAGGGACGTGAGTTGGATGCAGGCGATAAGGAAGCGCATCCAGTGGACGATGATTATGTGAATGCGCTCAGCTATGGTATGCCACCTGCGGGTGGTTTCGGTATGGGCGTCGATAGGCTGGTCATGATGTTCACCGACAAAGACAATATTCGTGAGGTCATTCTCTTCCCGCACTTGCGCCCTGAATCTCGATTGGAAGACTGACCCCCTACCACTCCGCTAGTAAACCGCAGAAGCCTATGTGTTCTCGCCGAGCAACTCCTCTAGTTGCCAGGTTGCACAGGTTTCTGCGGTTTTGTTTTCAGTTGCAGTGTATCTCGGCAAGGAGACCATGCCCCCTCTACACGTTGCCTTGATCTGGCACATGCACCAGCCCTATTACCGCCAACCCAATAGCAATATGGCCCTGTTGCCTTGGGTACGCCTGCATGCCACCAAAGATTATTTGCACATGGCGCAGGTTGTCGAACACTATCCCGATGTGCACGTGACCTTCACCCTGGTGCCCTCGTTGGCAGAACAGATACGGGATTACGCGGCCGGAAATCTACAAGATCGGGTCATGGTGTTGGCGCTGCAGCCCTATTTCAGCCCCGATGACAAGCACTACCTACTCAATGTGTGCTTCAGTATCGATTGGGACAACATTATCAGGCGGTACCCACGCTATGAGGCGATTCTGAACCGCCGCCATCTGGCCCTGCATAACCCTGACTATTTCTCTGAACAGACTTATCGTGACCTGATCGTATGGTTTAACCTGGCGTGGACAGATCCTAACCTGTTGGAACAAGATGAACTATTGCGTTCATTGGTGCAAAAGGGACAGCACTACTCCATCGCTGATGCCGAACAACTAATTAGTCGCCAGTTGGAAATTGTGGGTGATATCATGCCCGCCTTTAGGCGCATGCAGGACAGTGGACAGTTAGAGATCATTACCGTTCCCTATTACCATCCGATTCTACCTTTGCTCATTGATAGTGACATCGCTCAACGTCCTTCACCCGGTTTGCCGGTTCCGACCCCGCCCTTTAAGGCTGCCGATGATGCCAGGATCCAGATCGCGCAAGCTGTAGCACTTCAGACTGAGCTTTTAGGCCGGCGCCCAAGGGGAATGTGGCCCAGCGAAGGGGCCGTATCCCCCGAGATGTTACCCATGGCGGCTGCGCAGGGAATCCGTTGGTTGGCAACTGATGAAGCGGTCCTTGGGAGCAGCCTTGATGTTTACTTCAAGCGAGATGCCACGGACCTGGTCGAACAAGCAGACTTACTCTATCAGCCTTATCTCCTTCAATCTGAGCAGGGTGATCTCGCCATTGTATTTCGTGATCACGATCTTTCAGATCGGGTGGGATTTACTTACCAACACTTGGGTGGAGAACAGGCAGCCGAGGACATGATCGTGCGTCTGAAGCGCATACATCACCGCATGCGCCAGCAAGAGGCACCGGCTCTGGTATCTATCATCCTGGATGGTGAAAACGCCTGGGAACATTACCAGCACAACGGTGATCTCTTTTTGCACGCCCTCTACCGGCGTTTGCAACAAGACCCTGACCTAAAAGCAGTCACCGTTCATGAACACTTAAGGACCTATCCTCCCAAACAGGTGCTCCCTGAGCTGGCATCAGGTTCGTGGATCCGTGGAGACTACACGACATGGATTGGTGATCCCGAGCATAACGAAGCCTGGCGCCGTTTAGTCCAGTTACGTGAATGTTATGAACGCTGGCTAGCGGGTGATCCGGAGGACGAACATATCGCAGATGCTCAACGATATCTCTTTGCTGCAGAGGGTTCAGATTGGTTTTGGTGGTATTCGCACCACAATTCCAGTGATCAAGATGCCCTGTATGACCAGACTTTTATCGATTACCTAATCGCCGCATATCGTGCCATGGATATCGAACCTCCGGAAGATATCTTTGCACCGATTCAAGGCCTCAGCGAGCGCGCAGAACGGATGGCGGTTGCCATTTCCCCGCGGCTGAATGCCGACCCCGATGCCAATGCACAATGGTCTCGGGCAAGGCTGTTGCGTCCTGTCGCTTCTGCAGGCGCCATGCAACAGGCTGGAGGCGTCATTCGAGTTGTCCGTTATGGAAATGATGCCAATTATCTTTATCTGCGCCTCGAACTGATGTCGCCGCTTGAGCAGCATCATGTCGAAATAGGGTTGCAAACGGATGAGAGAGAGTTTCTACTGAGTCGGGGTAGAGATCAAGTTACGACCTATCTCTACCAGTTGATGGACGGATCACACATCAGTCTGGGCCCGGCCAACTGTGCGGTTCAAGGCAGTTTGATTGAGATATCAGCGCCGCTTGCCCGACTGGGTTTGAGTCAACTG
>PIVW01000703.1 GCA_003353825.1 Chloroflexota bacterium | reverse complement strand
AGCATGTCCAAGAGGGTAGGCCCGATATCGATCTGAGAGAAGAGCCCTGCATCGATCTCACCTGCGCGACGGGCGCCGGGCAGACGGATTATCATCGGGATACGAACCGCCTGGTCGGTCATCACCCATTTGTACATGAGTTCATGCTCCCCCAGATTATCCCCGTGGTCGCAGGTGAAGATAACCACGGTATCCTCGAGCATGCCCCGCTCTTCAAGCATGGCGACGATGTGTCCGATTTGCGCATCGATCTGGGTGATCTCTGCGTAGTAGTGTCTCCGCATACGTTTCAACTCGCTCTCCGTTCTATCTCGTAGATCGATAGCCCATGATCCGTGGGCAGGTGATCTCTCCCAGCTCGTTGTATTGAGGCAGGATTCCATGTGCCGCTTGTACTGCCCCGGTTTCGCCTCAAGACCGTGTTTGTCTATGTGGGGTGCCGGCACGTCCCTATCGCCATACATATCAAGGAATCGCTGCGGCGGATCGAACGGATCGTGAGGGCCGACGAAACCGATATGCAGGTAGAACGGTTTTGCATCGTCGTAATCACGAATCCAACGGGTAGCCATGCGGCCGACGAATTGGTCAACGTGGTGGTGCTCTTCGAGGGGAAATATATCTGAACAGCATTTCTCCAGCCAATTCCCGTCTTCGGTGATGAGCTTGCAGCCGCTTTCTAGACCATTTGCCTTGAGGTAGTTGGCGTAGTCATCGTGCCCGCTTCTCATTTCAGGGAAGTTCTCCGAATAGATACGGTCGTCAAATGCCATCATTGCCGTCCCAGGAGAATGATGAACCTTGCCGATAGCGGCGGTACGAAAACCCGCCGTCTTGATATCGCTGAGCCAGGTTGGGTTTTGAGACCACTGGTCAAAGCTGTAGCACCCCGTGTTGTGGGCAAACATGCCGGTATAAAACGCCGCCCGAGAAGATATGCAGGTAGCGCCGCAGCAGAACGCGTTGGTGAAGCTGACCCCTTCGTTAACCAGCCTGTCCATATTCGGGGTTATCATATGTGGGTTGCCCAGGGCGCCTACCGTGTCATGACGCTGGTGGTCGGTCTTGATGACAACGATATTGCGAGGTGCATTGTTCATGATTTCTGCCTTGAATTGGATGTGGTGGTAAATTGATTGTAAAAATCGACGAAATCTACGTTTGATCTACCCAATGGAAATACTGCGTGTTGGGGCTCAAGATAGAGGTCTGAGAAGGGAGAAGCAAGGGAGGAAAGACGGACTCAGGCTGCTCTACCAGCGGGGTCAAAGCACAGATAGCGGGCTCGGACAGCACGTGCCATGGTGCCGTGCGGTCGCTATCGTAACACAATTGTCGTAATTAATTCAAGGTCGGCTCCCGGGAAGTGCCCAAACGGATGACACCGTTGGAAATTCCAAGCGCGCCGCCGATAAGTTCAGCAGTCCAGTGGGCGCCTCTCGCCGAAACACCACCACGCTGTCTGGTCCCGTCTCACTAGCCCGAGTGTGATTATTTTGCACTACCACAAAGCGGCCGTCTTCGCTCAAACAAAACACCCAAGGAATGCGGCCCCGTGTCGGCTCGAACTGCAATGGCGTAAGTGTTCCATCCAATGCATTTATTTCAAAAACCGCAATTGAATCATGCCCACGGTTACTAGCGTATACAAAGCGATCATCAGGCGAGAGCAGCAGCTCGGAAGCATGCGAAGGCTTGGAGTAAACTTCGTTTGGGAACGTCGCAGGGTCAGCGTGGGCCTCGGCCCATCCCTGTGGCAACGAGGAAAGAGTCTGCACCAACGAGAGTTCACCTCCCTCAGCAGCGTCACGCCGCAGCACACAGACCGTATTATCGAGCTCATTTAGAACAAATCCCACATCACCGCTACTCGTGAACTGGATGTGTCGAGGTCCCGCAAGATCGTGCAGTGTGATGGCGCTTGCAGGTCGCAGCATGCGATTGTCGAAATCGATGCTCCAGCAGACGACCTGATTCGTACCCAGGTCCGCTACGTAGAGCTGCCCGCCACATACTACCACTCCGTGAGGGTGTGCTGACTCTTGCCGGAATTGTGGTCCCTCGCCCCAACTACCTGCAGCACCGTCATGCGCTCCTGGACCATGCGAATAAACTTTCGCTTCACCTAGTGCGCCATCCTCGGCGATAGGCAGCAAAGACACCGTACCGCTGCCATAATTTGCTGTAAATAATAGACGGGCAGTGCTATCTGTACACAAATGTGAGGTGCCATTGCTGCCTGTGGGAGCGTTACCGCGTAACTCTACCTTGCCGTCGTCACCAATCGAGAACCACGATATCTCCTCGCCACTTGTGGCGTAGAGTATCTGCTCTCCAGATCGCGCTCGGGTAACAGTCAAATATCCTGGGGCAGTACTAGGTAATCCTGTCGTGCTCACAACGTGAATTACACTACCATCAGAGTCGAGTCGGCACGTGTACAGTGCGCCGCCATCCTTGTGCTGACCACCACCCGCTGCCACGCAGAAGTCGTAATACGGCTGTGTCATATTAGTATATTTCCTTTCTTAGATTCAACGAATAAGTGCAACCTTCACCGAAGAATCGTTTGAGGGTGTCAGCGGCTTGAGGGGGATCTCCAGACGCCAGCTGGTTCTCTACTATGGCATGGAACGAAGCATGGACGCGTGCAT
>PIVW01001434.1 GCA_003353825.1 Chloroflexota bacterium | reverse complement strand
AGCGGTGTTTTCCGGTATGCAGGTCACAGTTGATGGCAAACCATGCAGCCATGAAGCGTTCGTGTCCGGGCAGGCGACATTGTATCGGGAACTTGGGTGCAGGATTGAGATCAGGTCTCGCGGCAACTTGAGCCAATGGCACCATCGCTGGAAACGCAACTATTACTCCGACGATGTGCTGATCAATTTCCATGGCCAGATTGTACAGTTTGCCTATAGACCGGTCAGTGAGGAACTCCAGTGTTTGGTCGATCTGACAGGAGAGCCTACAGCGATACGAATGATGCTCCCGGCCCGTACCCAGATCGTGGAAAACGAAGCACTCCTTGCGCTCAAATCCATCGTGGAAAAAGAGGTCTACAAGTTCATCCAGAAGCGAGGGGCTCATAAGCTCAAGTATGTCGAATACTGCCGGGCTAAAGAACTAGGTATCGAGCTGCCAGAAGCGACGCCTGATTTTCAGGTTGGATTGCTCTATGGCGATGCGGTCGAACCCATTGAGGTCATCAAACCTGATGACTTTCCCTTGGACAGGTGCTACTTGATGAATCCGGCATATAGAGATGCCGACGATATCCATGAAACGAACAGCCATCTGCTTGCAGCACTGGGCAAACGTGACCGTCACGTTGTCCCCGTTGAG
>PIVW01001433.1 GCA_003353825.1 Chloroflexota bacterium | reverse complement strand
CCATCTCCAGCATGCGGGTGAAGGTGTTAGCCAATTCGGCGAAGATATGCCGGTTTACTCTGGCGTTATCGGCCAGATAGTCGTAGGCGCTGCCACCCATGCCGACGAAATAGTCCTGTAGAATGCCGTGGCGGGTGAAGCGTTCCGGAAACAACGCACCCAGAAAAAGTGCCATGTCTCCCAGTTGCTGCAGCATCAGGCAGCGTTCGCGGGTGTTGTCAGCCTCTATGGCATCACTGTAGAGCAGTGCGAGGGGTCGCAGCGTCATTTGCCCATCCTGATAGGAAAACAGTTGTTCACTACGACCGAAGCGTTCCAGCAGGCTACCCAGGTACCAACAGGTGTCCTCGTGGGGTGGTGGGCGAAAGCGTTTTGCATAGCGGGTCAGGCGCTTGCTGAAATAACTGGAAAGTGATATTTCCGTGATGGGCAATTGCTGCTGATCAAGGGGCATGGATACCTCCGAACTTCATACCATTTGTTTAACTATAGTCCAAATCGAGGATCAGATGTTTCTTGCCGATGGGCAGGGTGCCACCATTCACCATCTCAATCCGATCGGAAACGCCATTTGGTCGCTACTGGCCGAACCGATGGCGGCCGATGGGATGATGAATCTGTTGATGGCGGCCTTTCCTGATCAC
>PIVW01001432.1 GCA_003353825.1 Chloroflexota bacterium | reverse complement strand
CCCCTGGACCGGTCCAAGATGCGCCTGTCCCTGACGTCATGAAGTATGCAAACTTAAGCAGTATGTCATGGATATACCGGATGGGTAGCTAGGGTCCCAGCTGCTCCGGTCACCCTACACAGCTGGGGGCGCGAACGTATATTTTGCGGTAAAGGAAATCTCGAAGCCCGGCCGTATCGGCCGGCTTAACTCGAGGGTCGCTAGCATCAACGATTCTCAACCAATCTGCATGAAATTTGCACTAACCTGATCTTTGGGGCATAATCTCTTGATCGGATGTCTTCCTAAATCTGGAATAAGGCCTAAAACATATCTTAGGGACACAAAATAGACAGCAGTCGATCATCTCGCGATCATCGTCATATTTATATCGACGGCTCTGACGTCACGATTTCTTTTGATAGACGGCCACTTCTCAATGCTGATTGGTCCAGCCTCTGATCAAGCCGCTACTGCGTTTTGCCAGCTGGGGCTCCAGGCGTTGGAGACTGCATCAGATATCAGAACCGTCAACAGGATCCTGCGCCTGTCCTGGCTACAGTCGGATCATGGACATGGGATGGATTTTGTGCCGAATTCTCCGCCATTTTCCGCCGTATACGTACTCTACCATGTGTCTACGTCTGTAGCATCTTTATCTTCAC
>PIVW01000702.1 GCA_003353825.1 Chloroflexota bacterium | reverse complement strand
CGTCAACGAGCTGGTTAAAAATGGGATCGATACCTTTTTTATCTCTCCGGGAAACCGAAACGTCCCCCTGATTGCTGCCCTCGCTCATCACCAGAAGGCTGTAAAAAGGTTAACGATCGATGAAAGGGCATCTGCATTCAGAGCCCTGGGATATGCCAAGTCGTCCGGAAAAGCAGGGGTCCTGATCTGTACATCAGGCACGGCGTTGAGCAATTACTTCCCTGCGGTGATTGAAGCTTATGAAGATGAACTTCCGCTGATAGTCATTAGCGCCGACAGACCGCCAGAGCTGGTCGGTAGCCACGCAAATCAATCTATCGAACAGACTGGCATTTATGGTCATTTTGCTCTAGAAAGACTGAACCTGCCCTGCCCGGATGAGTCCTATTTGCCAGATGCCCTTCTGGCTAAAATTGACTACCTGCTCAGCAAAAAAAATGGCCCTGTCCATATCAACTGCCCTTTTCGCGAACCCCTGCTAGGTGATCAAGACTCAGACAATGGAATTCCAAAGTCCTATCTCTCATCTGCCCGCAAGATGTTCGATAATCCGAAGCCCTTTACTGAATACCTGCCTGTACAAACAGTCCCAGGCAGCCTGGAAACTGTTGAAAAGGTAATTCAGGAGACCGAACGGGGCATGGTGGTCATCGGCCGTATGGCACCATCTGTTGACCGCAGTGAATTGATACGATTTGTCATCAACCTTGGCTGGCCTGTCTATTGCGATATTGCATCGGGGCTCAAGGGCAGCGTACCAATTTCGCTGCAGATTCCAATTCTGGATCATGTGGTCGCTCTAAAAAAATTGAGCACTTACCAACCCCAAACCATCCTGCAATTCGGATCAGGTCTTGTTTCAAAACACTATTATCAGACGATCCTATCCGAGCAAACTGCAGATTTGATTCTGGTCACCGCCCGGAGTGGCGTTCGAGACCCGTCCCACCGGGTGAATATTAAAATCCCGATTCAGGTTGACTGCTTTGTCAAAGCCTGTCAAATCAGGAAATATAGCGAATCCAGTCGCCGACAAAGAGATGAGTTTCTGGCATCAGTCCAAACCCACTATGACAGGATAGACAACAAGATACCGGCTGACGAATTCAGCTTTCCGGTGCTGGCCAGATTAATTACACAAACGATTCCCGAAGATGAAGCCCTCTTCCTGGGAAATTCCATCGCCATCAGAGCATTTGATGCATTTCGATTTTCCGCCCAAAAATCAATTGAGATTATCACCAATCGAGGTGTCAGCGGTATCGAAGGCAATCTGGCCACATCCGTCGGGTACGCGGAAACCAGACCCCAGCGCATTACGGCCGTCATAGGTGATGTTTCGTTGTTACACGACCTGAACTCTCTGATGTTGATCTCCACCTCTCAGGCGCCAATCATCCTGGTCGTCCCTAACAACCAGGGCGGGAAAATCTTCGACCGTCTACCGGCCAGAAATTATCCGGAGGTGCTGGACCCCTATCTGACGACACCCCACACCATGAATTTCGAACATGCCGCCGCCCAGTTTAACCTGGATTATTGCCACGTGTCGCAGCCGCAAGAGTTCGAAGAAGTTTATCTAAAAGCACTGAGAAGCAAAAACAACCTGTTGATCGAAGTTTCAATCGACCCGGAGCGAGACCTCGAAGTTCTAAAACAGATACAGGAGAGCTGACCAGAACGCTCACAGAACCAACAGATTTCATTTTCATAACAGTAGCCCTCCTGAACAACTGATTAGGGCGGTATAACTTAAACGATGGAGAGAAGAGATGGTTTCAGAGATATTTGATCCGACACTTTGGAACGAGGTTGAGGGATTCAATTTTAAAGATATTACCTACCACCGCGCGAAGGCGCATGGGACAGTCAGAATCGCATTTAACCGACCTGATTGCCGGAATGCGTTTCGACCACAAACGGTTGATGAACTCTTTACCGCCATGGACCATGCCCGTATTTCGTCCGATGTAGGCGTCGTACTACTAACCGGCAACGGCCCTTCTCCCAAGGACGGCGGCTGGGCGTTCTGCTCTGGTGGCGATCAACGTATCCGAGGTGCAGACGGCTATAAGTATGAAGGAAAAGACGGGATCGATCCTTCCAGGCTGGGCCGCATGCATATCCTGGAAGTCCAACGCCAGATCCGGTTCATGCCCAAAATTGTGGTGGCTCTCGTTCCGGGTTGGGCCGTCGGTGGCGGACACAGTCTGCATGTTGTCTGCGATATGACCATCGCGTCAAAGGAACATGCTGTCTTCAAACAGACCGATCCGGATGTCGGCAGTTTCGACAGCGGATATGGCTCGGCTTACCTGGCTCGACAAATAGGACAGAAGCGGGCCAGGGAGATCTTTTTCCTTGGTTTGGATTACACAGCTCAAGATGCCTTCGAGATGGGAATGGTCAATCTGGTGGTACCACACCAGGAACTGGAAACCGCCGGCCTGGAATGGGGCCGTATCATGAATGCCAAATCCCCCACAGCCATGCGCATGCTGAAATTCGGCTTTAATATCGTTGATGACGGCCTCGTGGGGCAACAGCTTTTTGCCGGTGAAGCGACCCGACTGGCCTACGGAACAGAAGAAGGTCAGGAAGGGCGCGACTCCTTCGTTGAAAAACGCCCCAAGGATTTCAGCAAATACCCATGGCATTATTA
>PIVW01000701.1 GCA_003353825.1 Chloroflexota bacterium | reverse complement strand
AACGGAGCGCAAACATCTCCTTTCAGATTTGGAGGCACCGGAACGGGCCTTGTCCACACTGCTATAGCCAACGTGCCGACAACTTGTGGTGCTGCCGCCTCCTGTTGTCCTCGGATGTCACGTACCTTTTTTCACAACGGACATTGAAGACACTAAGAGTTTTTGTGTCGCGTAGCCGACACAAATGCTCTTTTGGACTGAACCGGCGACGGACCCTTTGGGGTTTTAGCGATGGGCCGAATTGTGCCTCATAGGTAGGCAGCGGAAGGTGTTGTCGAGATTAGATCTTGCTTGATAGGGGATTGGTCGGTCTGTTTGATACGGCCGAAGGGTGGTTTGGCGTAATCTACGGCAGGTTTTGGGCGTTATTTCACTGGATAGACAGACCGATATTGTCATGTACGCTGGAGGTCCATGTTTCGTATTAGATTTGGCAGCTAATTGGATTGAGGTGAGTTGTTTCACGGTGGTGCTCTCCCTTGCCGGGGCAGACGCCCTGTCCGGATTAGCGTACCCCTTTGGCAATGACGGCATTTTCTGGCCTCTGACGACAGGGGCGCCACGGCATCAATATCTTCTTCAATTCGTACTTGCTGATCATTTCCTGATTGAGTCAAAATATGTTGTACTTTGGAGAGATTCTTGCGATGTGAGGGACTCCACAGACCATAGTAGCGAACTTTGTGAACACCAGTCGGCAGCACATGCTGCAAAAAACGGCGGATGAACTCCTCGGCGCTGACGGTCATGGTTTTTGTCTGAGCATCCCTGGAATCCTTATACCGAAAGGTAACCTTGCCGTCGTCGGCCGAGATTATTCGACTGTTGGTGATGGCGACACGATGAACGTAGCGGGCGAGATAATTGAGGACTGTGCGAGTGCCCTGGACGGCTGGTTTGCAGTAAACGACCCATTCCTTTTGCCGTATAGATTTCGGCAGGTCAATATCCTTGAATTGCTTGCGGACACCATCGAGGAAACTGCCCCGAAACAGTCTTGATAAGGCCTTTACAGGGACCAGATAGTCCTCTCTGGCAGGCATCCACGTGTGTCCATCCGATGACAGACCGCCGCCGGTTACGAGGCAGTGCACGTGAAGATGGTACGAGAGATTCGAACCCCAGGTATGCAGAACAGCCATCACACCAACTCGACCGCCAACATAATGGGGATCGGCAGTTAGTTTGACGATAGAACCGGCTGCGGATTTGATGAGCAGACCGTAGACTTCCTTCTGATGCAGGCGCGCAAATGCCCTTAGCTCATGCGGCAACGTAAAGATCACATGATAATACGGTACCGGCAAGAGTTCTTTTTCCCTCGCCTGGAGCCATGCTTCGGTCTCGTTCTTGTGGCACTTTGGACAACTGCGGTTACAACAGGAGTGATACGAATACTCCAGCCGGCCGCAGTGATCGCATTCGAATACATGGCCTCCCAGCGCGGGCGTACGGCATCGGAGTATATCCCTGAACGCTCGTCGATGACCCGATGGCATCTTATCACCGAACTTGTGCAGGTACTCAGAGCCGTAGCGTCGCAAGACATCGGCTAGTTCGACCACGGCGGTTACCCGTCAGATCAATCATGCCGCATGATTTGGTTGATCTTCTTCTGGACACTCGCCATGGTACCCTGAGTCAGATGCATATAGACAAACGTGCTGGTGATAGTCTTATGGCCCAAGAGTGCTTGAATCACTCGTAGATGGACTCCGGCCTCTACGAGATGGGTGGCGTACGAATGCCGCAGCGTGTGGCAGCTTACGTTTTTGCGTATATTGCTTTGCCCCAGAGTAGCCTTGAGGCAACGTTGCACGCAGTTGGTGGTAATTGGCTTAATGCCGCTCTTGGCTGGGAAAAGCCATATCTTTGGCCGGTGCTCTAGCCAGTAGATTCGCAGTTGGGTCAATGTCTGAATAGGTAGCGTAACAGATCTATCCTTGTGGCCTTTGGTGTTTCGTGCCCAGACGACCATACGCTTACCGTCAATATCATCGAGACGAAGATTCACGGCCTCGGAAACTCGCAGGCCGCACGTATACATCAGCATAAGACACATGTGCGGTTTGGGACGGCGAACCAGATCCAGCAGACTCCACATCTCATCACGGCTCAGTACGATCGGCAGTCTCTTGTTGGTCTTTGAGCCTCTTATCTGCAGTAAGCTCCAATCTCGGCCAAGCGTTCTTCGATACAGAAACTTGATAGCGCATAGATCGATGTTGAACGTGCTCCTGGCGTATTCCTTTGTCTCAATAAGATAGAGGAGATACTTCCTGACCTGCCTTTCAGTGATTCTACAAAGTGGGCGGTGGCAATGCTCGCCCAGTGCCTTGATGGCGTGGAGGTACCTGTCCTGAGTCCTCGGCGCCAATCCCCTGAGCTTCATGTCCTCGATCATTCGCTCTTTGACATGCTTCATTCTTGTACTCCTTCATTAGAGGTGATCATTCTTGGCACCCACCGGTCGGGACACCTCAGAAGGAGCATAAGTCAGAGAGCGTCCGAGGCAAAAGGCAAGATCAAAAGCTCACGGATCATAAACAGACCTTACGCAACACTACCGCGAAGCGGTTTAGTCCAAGACTATGCGAATAAGAAATTCCTATAAAAAGTTCGCTCTTATGCAAAAAATGGATGTCGATATCTGCTCGAAATG
>PIVW01001431.1 GCA_003353825.1 Chloroflexota bacterium | reverse complement strand
ACACAAAACAGTTTGCAAGGTCATAAAAATAAAAGTAATTGTAAAATAATTTAAAAAGTTTTACGAAATGTAAAACCTTTTTTATATATTTGGGTATAATTAAATAACAAATCAATTATCAATCAATTTTAAAAAAATACGAATATGAGCAATTTCAAAAAATACACTTTAAAAGTTAATACAGATCAAGCAAAAACATACTTTAATGCACATGATGCTATTTTAGATAATGGTTTTGAGTATGTTGGAGAATATCAAAATCTAAATCCAATTAACGGAACAATAAAAAAGCAAATTTACAAAAGATTGTCGGATGATAAAATTTTTGCATTTGCTGGAATGAGTAATTACAATACGACTATTTATTATTTTAAAATTAGAGAATACATAAGTCATCATAATATAAGTGTATTTATATATTAATTAACAATCCTGAGCATGATGTAAAAAGGCTTTCAATTAAATCAAATCAATTAATCAATCTTTAAATTTTACAATTATGTACAGCTTAAATTATTATACAGAAAAAGAAACAACAAAATTATTTGAAACTTTGGGAGCATTTTTTGCTTTTTCAAATAAACAAGTTGAGGAAAAGAAAAAAGAAGGTGTTAAGTATTTCAACATGGGTTCAGGGTTAATCTG